>DGRY01000080.1 GCA_002391185.1 Prevotella sp. UBA4376 | reverse complement strand
TTGCCCTCGCTGGCAGCAAGAGTAAGGTCGGTAGAGAAATTGTCGAGCACTGGAGTTTTGCCAGATGTTTGGTTTTGCGCAGTTGCTGTCTGGTTAATATTCTTGTTGCTCGAAGAGCGTTGTCTGTCAATTTCTTCATCCTCATCTGATAGCGACAGTCCGTTGTGAGTAACGTTCTTGCGCTTCTCAAAATAGTTTGAAGTATCATTATAGTTCATGTTGTTCATTTCCAATACGTTCTTAGCGCCATTGTTTACCTGGTCGTGAAGCATAGCGAGTAACAGGTGCTCGATGTCCACAATCTTTGTGTGCTGAAGTCGTGCCTCCAAAACGGCAAGCTTCAAAATGTTGCTGGCTTTCTGGTTTAATACCAGCTCTGATGTTATGAGTGGTTCTTTTGTTTCTTCATCGCGAACACGGTCTTCCAACTGTCTTTTCACAGTTTCCAAGTTCACATTGAGATATTCAAAGGCATTCTTCACTGTTCCCTCTCTGTCTCTAAGCATGGCAAGGAGCAAATGTTCTGGACCAACCGAACGGCTTGCTAATCGGTTGGCTTCCTCGCGACTGAAGGCCAGTATCTCTGAAACTTTTGGTGAAAACTGACTGATCATATTATAATATCCTTTCTTTTTGTCTCTTTTTACTATTGCAAATATAATGCAAGCTGTTGACATGGCAAAATATCTGCCTTAAATTATGTTTTGTTCACTGATAATTTGCAAATGTTATGCCAAATATTTATCTTTGCCGAAATTTATTAGTTATATGATAGAAGTTACAATCAATGATAAAGTGCTGCAACAAGCAGCCGAAAAGGGTATGGACGCTTTTGTTGGTACTTTTGTCAATGCCATTCTTGATGCTATTGGCGGAAGTCTCAATGCTGACAATATGTCGCAACTCAATTCCGATCAGATTACTCTTTTGGCATGGCACTATATGCACGAAGAGATGATGGATGGAGGAATGATACAGCTTATACATAATGGTTTGGGTGGATTTATTTGGCTCAACCCAACTGATAAGGCTTTTCGCAACTGGGGTATTCACGACCTCTTTAAGCTAATCAACAAGAGTCATTATTTCTATAAGCAATATCATGAGGATATAGAACGTGACTGTTCTGATGAGGAGTTTATGTCGCTCTTTGAGAAATATCCTGAGTTTGATGATTTTGACGACGAGTTTGTTGAACACGAGGAGGAATGGACAAACCGTATTGCTGTGTATATCGATGATCATATCGAAAACTTTGCTACGATAAATGAATAAAGACGAACAATTAATAAGGAAAAAAAGTCCTGTACAGATAAAGAATAAAAAGGCATCGTTTGAATATTTCTTTATAGATACCTTTACTGCAGGTATTGTTCTCACGGGTACTGAGATAAAGTCTATCCGACAGGGGAAGGCATCACTTGTGGATTGTTATTGTGACATTCATAATGGTGAGGTGTGGGTGAAAGGTATGAATGTGAGCCCTTATTTTTATGGCTCATGGTCGAATGTGCCTACACGTCGCGACCGCAAGCTGTTGCTCAATAAACGAGAGATACGCCAGCTTGAGGAGGCAAGTAAGAATCCTGGTTTCACTATTGTGCCAACCCTTCTTTTTATCGATGGTCACGGGCGTGCTAAGCTCGATATTGCTATTGCAAAGGGTAAGAAGGAATACGACAAGCGTCAAACTCTGCGTGAGAAACAGGATAAACGTGAAATGGATCGTGCCATCAAGCATTTCTAAAACAGAAGTGCTTGATGTTTTGTATGTAGAAAATAAAGATTGAAAAATAGAGACATTTGTTGACAGCATTATGATGAAACTTCAGGAACTAATTAACGACCGTATTCTTATCCTGGATGGTGCTATGGGCACTATGATTCAGGGGTACAACCTTAAGGAAACTGACTTCTGGAATGATAGAGTGAGAAATGTCGTTAATGGCGGTGTGTCAAATGTCGTTACTTCCCTCGTTCATTCGGATGCACCGGCTTCGCCGACTGCATCCACTCGGTCAGTGACCTTCGGTTCAATGTTCAATGTTCAACGGGTCCAGATGCTTGGCAACAACGATGTGTTGTCGCTCACGCGTCCTAATGTTATTCTTGATATTCATCGCAGATATCTGCAGGCAGGAGCCGATATTATTTCAACAAACACATTCTCTTCTCAATGCATTTCTCAAGCTGATTATCATCTTGAGAAAATATGTTACGATATTGCTTATGCAGGAGCTGTGTTGGCACGACAGGCAGCTGATGAGTTTTCTACTCCAACACACCCTCGTTTTGTGGCAGGAAGCATTGGACCAACCAACAAAACTCTTTCAATGAGTCCTGATGTGAGTAATCCTGCTATACGCGAACTTACTTATTCGGAGCTTTTTTCAGCATATTCTGAACAGATAGAGGCTCTTGTTGATGGTGGTGTGGATGCTCTTCTTATAGAGACTATTTTTGACTCGCTAAACGCAAAAGTGGCTATTGATGCAGCTATGGATGTTATGAATAAAAAGAACAAAATGCTGCCAATAATGCTCTCTGTTACTATTAGCGACCTTGCAGGGCGCACCCTTTCGGGACAAACTCTCGATGCTTTTCTTGCAAGTGTTTCGTGCTATCCTGTTTTTTCTATAGGACTCAACTGCTCGTTTGGAGCAAAACAGATGAAGCCTTATCTTGAAGAGCTGGCTGCAAAGGCACCTTACTATATAAGTGCATATCCTAATGCTGGATTGCCTAACTCAATGGGGCTCTATGACGAAACAGCTGAATCAATGTCGCCAGATATACGCGAATTTATGAGCGAAAGACTTGTGAATATCGTTGGAGGTTGCTGTGGAACCGA
>DGRY01000147.1 GCA_002391185.1 Prevotella sp. UBA4376 | reverse complement strand
CGTATAATTAATCGTATAATTGTTCGTTAATATTTCTGTTTTCATTAACGTTCAAATTAACGTCTCATTAGCGATCATTAACGGCTGCTTGTACTCCTTCCCCTTTGGGGTTTCTGTCCCCCGGGAACGGGGGAACCGAAGGGGGTGTAAAGACCATTGAGTTGGGAGAGGCTTCTTTTTTAACTTGTTTTCATAAAGGCTGAAACATAAAATCATCATAAGAGCAGAATGCTCTTTCATCTTTATTTTCTTTAATATAGAGAATTAAGCATGCGCACGCCTAGGCGTGCGCAGAACTACACGCAGATGTCTAAATTTCATAAATTTTAGGTATTGTGTAAAATTTTATTTGGCAGTAATTTTGCACAACGAAAGAAAAAAACTTGATTACAATCAGGTATTTTTTTATACAATTTTACAACATCTAAAAATAAGTTTAACTCTATTAAGGTAAAAGAAATGAAAGTATTAAAGAAACTATCAGTGTTCATGATTGCTTTGTTGGCAACAGTAACCATTACATCATGCAGCAGCGACGACAACAACGAGGTTGCAGCTGGAGCAGCCAAGGTTATAGCCGGCGATTACACCTCAAGCCTAACATGTTCAGTTATGGGAACAGACTCTGAATTTGAGAATGTTACTGTTTCTATCGTTGAAAAAGATGATGCTACTGTAGATGTAAAAATTGGCAGTTTCGGCAATCCTCCTATGCAGGTTCCTGCCTTCACCGTTGAAAATGTAAAGGTTACTGGTGAGGACGGAAACTACACCATCGCAAACACAAATTTTGAGGGCACAACTGAAAATGGCAAAAAATATTCAGGAGTACTCACAGGCAGTTACGCTGGCAACAAGCTATCTATAAAATTCAACCTGCAATATGGAGCTATGCCAATGCCTATGATCAACACTTTTGTATCTGTAAAAAACGCTGAATAATGACCAGAAAACATATTCTCACTTTAGGTGGGCTTGCCATGAGCTATGCGCTTATGGCAGGCACACCTGTTGTGCCTTCAAAAAGTGCAGAATTAGGGGTTGACAGCGTGCTTAACATAGAACAAGTGGTTGTTACAGCCACTCGCACTCCAAAAGCCCTGAAAGATGTGCCCGTTGTTACGCAGGTTATTGGCTTAAAAGACATACAGCGCAGCGATGCAACAAACATTCAGGATTTGCTCATAAACGAACTTCCTGGACTGGAATTTAGCTATGCCATGTCACAGGAAACATCACTAAACATGAATGGTGTGAACGGAAGCGCTATGCTTTTTCTTGTAGATGGCGAACGTTTGGCAGGTGAAACAATGGATAATATTGACTACACACGTCTTAACCTCGACAACATCGGAAGAGTGGAAATTGTGAAAGGAGCAGCCTCAGCACTTTATGGAGCCAATGCCGTGGGCGGTGTGGTAAACCTTATTTCGCGAGAAAATACAGAACCATGGACGCTTAATCTGAACAGCAGATACATGTCTGAAGGAAACAACTGGCGAAACGGACTACACACAAGTTTCAAACAAGGACGTTGGAATTCACAGACAAGTGTTCAGCACACATGTATGAACACCGTTCAACTTACAGATGCCTTTGACACAAAGTCAAATATACAGAATCTGTGGGGGAACAACACTCTTAATGTGAAAGAGAGATTGATTTTCAATCCAATTGACAAACTGAAACTTATTGCTCGTGGCGGATATTTCAACCGACACAGCAAACGTAGCAACTACACCGACAACTACAAAGACTACACAGCTGGTTTGCGCTCGATATATGAACTAAAAAAGGGTGGAAACATTGAACTTTCGTATGCCTACGATCAATACGACAAGGCAAGATACATAAGCGAAAAACGCACTCACGACCACGATTACAGCAACCGTCAACATGTGGTTCATGCACTGATAAACCTACCATTAAACAATAATATTCTTACCTTTGGAGCCGATTTTCTGCACGATTATCTAACAACATATCAATTCAAAAACAACGAAGCTAAACGACAGCAGTCATACGATGCCTTTCTGCAGTTCGACTACAATCCAGCAAAATGGCTTAACATTGTGGCAAGTGTGCGAAACGATTATTTCTCAGCATCACATTCTGATGCCACAACAGCCCGACTGGCTACAATGCTGAAGTTTACAGGTCTTTCCATACGCGGTTCATACGCAGGCGGTTTTCGTGCTCCTACGTTGAAAGAAATGTATATGAACTTCGATATGGCAGGTATTATGATGATTTATGGCAACGAGAATCTAAAACCAGAGCGAAGCAACAATTACAACTTAGCATTAGAACACTACGGAACCACAACAGGATGGCTTGAAGGAAGTTATAGTGTAACCCTATCTGGTTATATCAATAAATACAACAAGCGCATTACCACCACAGATTACGCAGGTGACAACAATAACGATGCAGGAGAAATGTATTGCAACGATGATGGGGTAACCATATCGGGTATTGATTTCAATGCCAAATATCGCACAAAACTTGGTATTGATGCCGGCTTTGCCTACAACTATCTGCATGCAAGCGCTAACAGCGTAACGTCACAGTTCTCACAGCCACGTCCACACAGTATGACATGGCATCTTGACTACGAGAAACAACTGCAGAAAAACTATCTGCTTTCAACCTCCATTTCTGGACGCTACCTTTCGCGTCCTAAGACACAAGCTGAAACATGTGGCGCCTATTCATTATGGAAAGCAACCATTATGCTGCAAATAATGAAAGCATTCAAGCTCACAGCTGTAATAGACAATCTGTTTGGCTATACTCCCAAAACATACTATTGGAACTCGCCCACAACAAAAGGAAGAACCTTCTCTATAGGTCTGTCTATCGATATCGATAAGATTAAAAAAGGCAGACTTGCATCACTGCAAATCAGCCAGTTAAACTAGAGAGTTATAAATCAAATTACTTGTAGTATTCTTTTTTACCAGCCGCCAATGTATTTTTCATCAACGAGCAGATTGTCATTGGACCTACTCCACCTGGAACAGGAGTGATGAAAGAACATTTTGGTGACACCTCGTCGAACTTTACATCACCATTCAAACGGAAACCACTCTTACGAGAAGCATCAGGAACACGTGTAGTGCCCACATCAACAATAACAGCTCCGTCTTTTACCATGTCAGCTGTAACAAAATTAGGCTTACCGATGGCTGCAATGATGATATCGGCTTCTTGACACTCTTTTTTAAGATTCTTAGAGTGAGAATGACACACCGTTACCGTTGCATCGCCAAACTGTTTCTGCATCATAAGCTGCGCCATTGGCTTTCCTACGATATTACTTCTGCCGAGAACAACACATTTCTTACCACTTGTTTCAATATTATAATGCTGCAACAGAGTGATAATTCCAAGCGGAGTTGCCGAAATAAAGCAAGGCAAACCTATTGCCATTCGTCCTACATTTATTGGATGAAAACCATCCACATCCTTGCGATAGTCGATAGCCATGATGATTTTCTGTTCATCAATGTGCTTTGGCAAAGGCAACTGGACGATGAAGCCGTCAACATCTTCATCTTTATTCAGTTTATCAACACATTCAAGCAATTCGCTTTCAGTTACATTGTCTTCGTATCTAATCAATGTTGACTTGAAGCCACATTGTTCGCAGGCAATAACCTTATTCTTAACGTACGTCTCACTGCCACCATCGTGTCCAACAAGAACAGCTGCCAAATGAGGCTGTTTACCACCTGCAGCAACAATCTTTTTAACCTCTTCAGCTATTTCTGCTTTAATAGCAGTAGCTGTAGCTTTTCCATCGATTAATGTCATTTTAGCTTGCTTTTATTATTTACTAAACCTTTAATTTACATTCCTGGTAATTTCATACCTGGCAACTTCATGCCCTTCATTCGCGACATCATACTTGCCATCTGATTTCCAGTAACCATCTTCATCATCTTGCGTGTCTGATCAAACTGCTTTATCAGTCGGTTCACCTCCTGAATACTTGTACCCGAGCCCTTTGCAATACGATTCTTACGACTCGTGTTCAATATTTCAGGATTAGTACGCTCCTTAGGTGTCATACTGCGAATAATAGCCTCTATACCATTAAAGGCATTATCGTCAATATCTATGTCTTTAATTGCCTTACCCACTCCAGGAATCATACCAGCAAGTTCCTTGATATTACCCATTTTCTTGATCTGCTCTATCTGACCAAGGAAATCGTTGAAATCAAACTTGTTCTTCTGAATTTTCTTCTGCAAACGACGAGCCTCTTCCTCATCAAACTGCTCCTGAGCACGTTCTACAAGTGATACAACGTCACCCATACCGAGGATACGGTCAGCCATACGTGATGGATGGAACACATCAAGAGCATCCATCTTCTCGCCTGTACCGATGAACATGATAGGCTTAGAAACAACAGTACGAATACTGAGTGCAGCACCACCACGAGTATCACCATCAAGCTTTGTAAGGATTACACCATCGAAATCCAAGCGATCGTTAAACTCCTTTGCTGTGTTAACAGCATCCTGACCAGTCATTGAGTCAACAACAAATAGTGTTTCGTCAGGCTGAATAGCATCCTTAAGATTTTTGATCTCAGTCATCATCTCTTCATCAACAGCCAAACGACCAGCTGTATCGACAATAACCAAATCATATCCCTTGGCTTTTGCTTCTTGAATAGCATGCTGAGCTATCTCTACAACATTCTTATTCTCAGGTTCTGTATATACAGGAACGCCAATCTGCTCACCAACAACCTTCAACTGTTCTATAGCAGCAGGACGATAAACGTCACAAGCAACAAGTAATGGATTTTTGTTTCCCTTGGTCTTCAAACGATTGGCAAGCTTACCGCTGAAGGTAGTCTTACCAGAACCTTGCAAACCACTCATCAAGATAACAGAAGGATGTCCCTTGAGATTGATTTCAACCGTGTCACCACCCATCAGTTCAGCCAATTCATCGTGAACAATCTTCACCATCAACTGACCTGGCTTAACAGCTGTAAGCACATTCATACCAAGAGCTTTTTTCTTAACAGTATCAGTAAAAGTCTTGGCCACTTTATAGTTTACATCGGCATCAAGAAGGGCACGACGAACGTCCTTTAATGTTTCAGCTACGTTAATCTCGGTGATTTTACCTTCACCCTTCAATATCTTAAAGGAACGATCAAGTCTGTCGCTAAGATTCTCAAACATATTTTTTATTTTGGTTTTATCGTGTTATGATAATTGTTTTTACTTGCTTTTTATTTCCTCTACTTTCAGTAGCTTGCAAAATTACTAATAAAAAGGTGAACGGGGGGAATAAAACTTAATGTTTTAAGTCTTTTTAAAACACATTTCTTCTCATCGCAATCAAATCATAACCAATAGCTAACATTGCTATGTAAGGTTACTCAGAATACGACCATTATACCTTAAAAAACTAATTTAACTTTCGCAAGTGAATATAC
>DGRY01000130.1 GCA_002391185.1 Prevotella sp. UBA4376 | reverse complement strand
TCAAAGAATGGAAAACCTATCTTCCTAAGAACAAAAAGGGATGGACCGACAAATACACAGGCAAAGAATATGCTGGCGGACAATACATCACTACAAATGTGGATAAAACCCATATTGCTGTTTTTATTAGAAAGAAATAACTATCAACTTAATAACTTTAATCCTTATGAAGAAAACATTTATTGCTTTGATGATGCTTGCCTTAGGAAGCACATCTGCCATGGCACAAGCCCCAGGAGGAATGGTTAACTTCCTCAACGAGGTGCGTACAGGAATAAAATCAAGCACTATATGCAATGCCGACGGTACAGTAACCTTCAACTACTATAATCCTTCTGCAAAGAAAGTGATGGTAGATGTGCAGTTTGCTGGACGCAAAGAGATGCAGCGTGACGAAAGAGGCAGATGGACCGTTACCCTTGGTCCTACTGCTCCCGATATGTATCCTTATTGCTTCATAGTAGATGGTGTGAGCATAATGGATCCATTAAACACACAGTATTTCCCTAACGAAGGCTTCAAGAGCAGTCTGCTTGAGATAAAGTCAAAAGACGGGCTTCCTCACGACATCAAGAATGTGCCACATGGCAAGATAGAATATATCCACTACTATTCCAAGAGTCTTGGTGGTACAAATAATGCTGTTGTATATCTGCCACCAACATACGGAAAAGAGCCAAATAAAAAATACCCAGTGTTCTATCTTATCAGTGGAACCACAGACACAGAAGAGGTTTATTACAAAGTGGGTAGAGTAAACTACATTCTTGATAACCTGTTAAACGAAAAGGCAGCCAAAGAGATGATCATTGTTCTGCCATACGGAAACCCAACTAAGCTCTTAGCTGATGCTCCTGCACCTGGCAGTCCTCAGACGAAATTCGGCGGTGACACCTTCAGCAATGACCTTATCAATGACCTCATGCCTTATATAGAAAGTCATTATCTAACCATCAACGACCGCGAACATCGTGCAATAGGTGGTTTCTCTCGCGGAGGCAACCAAGGATTATATAATGGTTTAACCAACCTTGACAAGTTCTCATATCTATGCAGCTACAGCTCGTTCACCTCTACAGACATTCCTAAAGTGTATGACAAGGCTAAGGCAACAAACAAGAAGATTAATCTGTTCTGGTTAGGTGTTGGAACCGATGATTTTCTATATGGCAACGCACGTGACTACATGGAGTTTCTTGACAACAAAGGTATTCACAGCGTTAAGGAGTTCACAACAGGAAAATTTGGCCATACATGGATGAATGCAAAGTATTTCCTCACCAAAACTCTTCCTCTTCTATTCAATCCAGAAGCTGCTGCCGAAGCAATGAAAAATGCTAAGCCTGCCCTTGCCAAGACAGGAAAAGAACAGCAATTCACACCTGAAGTTATGGCACGTATCTTCCCGCGTCCTATAATATCTCCTGAGTTCAACGACAAAAACGTTACTTTCCGCATCAAGGCCGAAGCCAGGAACATTGAAATTGAAATCGAAGGATGCACTGAGAGAAAGTCTATGACCAAGAACAAGGATGGTGTATGGGAATACACTATGAGCCTCAGCAATGATGCACCATTCAAATACTGCTTTGTTGTTGATGGAACAAAGGTTGCCGACCCAAACAACATGTATCTTGCACCCGCTAATGGTTTCAAATACAGCATTGCAAGCAATCCACATTCCGAATACAACTTTGCATCTCAAGGCAATATAGAGCATGGTGTAGTGACATATGATTTGAACAACAATACTGCCACATACACACCAGCAAAGAAAACAGAGAATATGCGAGTAATAAATCTTATTCCTGGTAGCAACGATACTATTGAAAGCTGGTTCAAGGTTGGGGGGGCTGATGCTATCGCAGATAAGCTGATTGCTGAAGGAAAAGCAAAGCCATGTATCATAACCATTGGCGAGCAGAGCCAGAATACAGCAGCAACCATAAAGGCAAGCGACTATCCCACATGGGAGAAGCGTTGTCAGGCACTCATTGATACGCTAACAAAATAATGTGGAATCAGAAACGCTTCATTCTTAACGTTCTGCTAAAGCATAAATACTGGCACTCAACAGGTGATAACTCAAAATTACAAATTAGTATAAACCAATTCTATAAACTACATGAAGAAAACTATTATTTCGTTGATGCTTCTTGCTATTGGCACGACATCAACTATGGCACAAGGACTAAAAGATGCCTACAAAGACTACTTCACTATCGGTGTTGCTGTGAACAGTCGCAATGTCACAGATGCAGCACAGATGGAACTAATCAAAAAAGAGTTTAACAGCATCACTGCTGAGAACGACATGAAAGTCGCTCTTATCCAACCCAAGGAAGGTGAATTCCACTGGGAAAACGCAGATAAGATTGCTAATTTCTGCCGTAAGAACGGTATCAAGCTCCGTGGTCATAATCTTTGTTGGCATAGTCAGTTTGCCGACTGGATGTTCACCGATAAAAAAGGAAAGCCTGTAAAGAAAGAGGTTTTCTATGCTCGTCTAAAGAAACATATCCAAGCTATTGTTACACGCTATAAGGATATTATCTATTGCTGGGATGTTGTAAACGAAGCAATGGCAGATCAAGCCATTAGCTGGCCAGGTCACCCAGCCAATCCTTATCGTGAAAGCAAGCTCTACAAGCTATGTGGCGACGAGTTTATTGCAAAGGCGTTTCAGTTTGCACGCGAAGCAGATCCTAATGCACTACTTTTCTACAACGACTACAATGCAGCCGACCCAGGCAAACGCGACCGTATCTTCAATATGGTAAAAAAGATGAAGGATGCAGGTGTACCTATCGATGGTATCGGAATGCAGGGACACTACAATATCTATGGTCCTTCGGAGGAAGATATTGATGCAGCTATCAGCAAATATGCAACTATCGTTAAGCACATCCATTTCACAGAGCTTGACCTTCGCACAAATATGGAGCAAGGCGGTCAGCTCGTATTCTCACGTGGCGAAGCAAAGCCTATGGCACCTTATCTTCAGACTCTCCAGGAAGACCAGTATGCACGTATCTTCCGCATATTCCGCAAACATGCAGATGTTATTGACAACGTTACATTCTGGAATCTTGGTGACAAAGACTCATGGCTTGGTGTTAACAACCACCCTCTACTCTTCGACGAGAACTACAAGCCAAAGAAGAGCTATTTCGTTGTTAAGAACTTCAACAAGGACGCAGACAACGTTAAGCCTCTTGAAGACTTCAAACCAAACGAACTTAATCAACCTGGTCAGCAGTACCCAATGGTAAACAGTCAGGGTTATGCACGTTTCCGCTTCAATGCACCCGATGCTAAATCAGTAATAGTAACACTCGGTCTTGGTGGTCGTGGTGGAACTGTTCTACGCAAGGATAAGGATGGTGTTTGGACTGGTACAACCGAAGGTCCTATGGATGAAGGTTTCCACTACTATCACCTCATCGTTGATGGAGCCGTTGTTAACGATCCTGGTACTGGCAACTATTTTGGCTCATGTCGTTGGGAAAGTGGTATTGAGATTCCTGCTCATGATGCAGATTTCTATGCAGACAAGGCTACAGAACATGGTAAGGTAGTAAAGGTTCTCTTCCCATCAGCAAGTAGCAAAGACTGTCGTCCAGCATTCGTTTATCTTCCTCCACAGTATGATGGTAAAAAGAAATTCCCAGTTCTCTACTTGCAGCACGGATGGGGTGAGGACGAAACAGCATGGATGACTCAAGGTCATGCTAACCTCATCATGGACAACCTCATTGCTGAAGGCAAATGCAAGCCATTCATCATTGTTTGCACCTATGGTCTTACCAATAACATCAAGTTTGGTACAATCGGCCAGTTCACAGCTAAGGAGTTTGAGACCGTTCTCGTTGATGAACTTGTCCCATATATTGACAGTCACTTCAAAACCATCAACAAGAAAGAAGGTCGTGCTATGGCAGGCTTATCAATGGGAGGTGTAGAAACTAAGCTTATCACTCTGCGTCGTCCTGAAGTATTCGCTTACTGGGGTCTTCTTAGTGGTGGTCAGTATGCACCTGAAGAAATCAAAAATCCAAAAGATGTGAAGATGATCTTTGAAAGTTGCGGTTCTAAGGAACGTCCAGATGGCATCAACAAGAGTGTTGAAAGTCTAAAAGCTGCAGGTTTCAATGCTCATGGCTTCATTTCAGAAGGAACAGCTCATGAATTCCTTACATGGCGCCGTTCACTACGTGAAATGGCACCACTGCTTTTCTAATTTAGAATTTTGAATTACGAATGTGGAATTAATTAGTCGCTTCGCGATGAAAAATTATTCAATTACAAATTGTTAATTATTGAAGTTTCGTAAGTGAATATTTACTCTAAAATATTATCAAGAATTAGAGAATTAGAGAATTTTTAGGCTAACGCCCCTATGTTTCTAATTAATTCTACTTGAATTCATAAGAATTATAAGACCATGCAAAGGCGCAAGCCAATTCTCAAATTCTTAAATTCTTGATAAGAGATAAACTTACGAAACTTGAATTAGGTTATAGGAATGCTATAGAATGAAAGGAGAAAGAAGCCTCTACCAGCGCGAAGCAAGCTTCGCTATTATCTCCTTCGCTCATTCAGATGCACCAATTTCGTTGACAGCATCTGCTCAGTCGATGACCTTCGGTTGAATAATGAATAGTGAATACTGAAAAACGGACAAACGATTTATGGCCATAGGTTCGTAATTGCTAAATGGGTTGATATCATTTGCGCTTATTTGCGCAATTGCGCATCAGCGCCTGATTT
>DGRY01000157.1 GCA_002391185.1 Prevotella sp. UBA4376 | reverse complement strand
GCAAAGATAATGAAAATATTTCATTACGTGTTTTAAATCTCTGCAAAAAAGCAAAAAAATCATCAATATATACGTTTTTCTTGCATTCAAACTGTTATATATCAACTCGAGTTTTCCTCTCTTATCATGTCAAATATTAAATTTTCAAAAATTATGTTACTCTCAACAACTCCAACAATCGAAGGTCACACTATCCGTGAGTATAAGGGTGTAGTGACAGGTGAAACCATTATAGGTGCCAACATGTTTAAGGATCTGTTTGCTGGCATCCGCGACATTGTTGGCGGTCGTGCTGGCTCATACGAGAGTGTATTGCGCGAAGCCAAAAACACATCTATAAATGAAATGATTGAACGTGCAAAAGCTATGGGAGCCAACGCTATCGTAGGCATAGACATCGACTACGAGACGATTGGTGCCCAAGGTTCAATGCTCATGGTTGCTACAAGCGGAACAGCAGTAGTATTATAAGTATTCTGAGTACTACAAACAATAATTACCCATTATACCAATATAAACAGTTTACAGATTTACAAAATAAATCAACCTCTGGAACGAAAAAAAAGGAAGTCAACCAACTTCCTTTTTTTTTCGTTTATATCACAAATTCATTTTATATATTCAGTTTACAGGTTGAATTGCAGCGTCAGCAGATGACAAGCTTGTTGTAGCTTCAGCTGAGGTTTTACCAGCTTTAACAACGATATTATCAATTCTTCCACGACTTACCAACTTGTTGTTTTGATCAGGATTACAATATTCAAAAGTAAGAGAATAGGTTCCTTCCTTCATCGTAGCGCTTCCTGTTTCATTATATTCATAGCTGCTTGCTATTGTTCCAACAGGACTACCATTCACTTCATTATTCTTATAAATTCTGATGTTACGCAAAGTATAATCTCTCGAAGCATTCTTTATAGCTATGATACCCCAAGTCTGGCGATTAGGACTCTTAAGTTTCATTGTATATGAGAACTCGCTTGTTGAGTAATTAGCACGATTTGAATCATACTCAACAGCACCACGCCAATGATACCATGAACTATATTGCAATTTAACCTTTGCTCTTATAGAAAAGCCTTTGGTTGAATTATCCTTAACCCCTGCTTTTCCTGCAGGTACATGCCATACCCACACATTATTAGCATCAAACTCTGTGCGACATGCAGCTGGGAAGTTTTCTGAATAATTGCCTATACCATTATCAGTAAGCTTCACATTATTGGAATAGTATTTGTATTTTACTGTTGGTGTTGAGCTGTCGCGCGAATAAGCTATAGTCTTTAGAGAATAGCTTGTCTTGCTTTCCCACCCCACTTCAAAACCTACACTACCTTCAATGTGTGCTCCTTGTATCTTGGACCATCCTCCACTAACAGAACCTGAAATATTCGCATGGAATCCATTGCTGTAATCCACAGAACTATTTTCGTTCTCAGGGATAGGCGTTTGCTGATAGCGCAACCCGTCAACCATATTATTTCCATCAAGTAGGTCGAAAGCAACATTCATCTCATCAAACCAATAGCCAAACATACGACAACGTCCCATACTAAATAAACCTCCTGCTTTTTCGTAAGATCCCCACATTGCATCATTATGTGGTGTCACCTTTCCCGTCACAATATAATAGTCACCAGCATTGGCTCCATTACATGACAACATATATACAGGATAGATAGTGTATCTAACCGATACAGAAGAACTCTTATTAAGATACCAGTCTTCAGAAACACCGCTGGTAATCTTATTATTCATACTAAATGGAAAATTAGTCTCAAAGACCTGACCATCATTGTTGATATCAGCTTTAAGTTTTGCATAATCAGGAACATCACCTACTCTTGAAAACACCTTTGCCTGTTGAATACCACCCATTTCCTCTATCCAATCTATAAAAGGTGTGATACGTATTTGCCAGTAGTTTACATTTTGTTCAATATCGTTGTCTGCATCATAGACAGGCAAAGGTTGTTTTTCCAGAGGATGTGTTTTTCCATACTCATGCGATTGAATCATCTGTCCTTGGTCAACTTCAACAGTATTACCTTTTCCATCAGACTCTGGTTCTGCTATCATCGTGTAGTGTTGTTCCTTATTGTTGAACGCAAAGAACAACTCATCATATGCTTCATTATCAGTAAAGTCTTCATCTTCCACCTCATCAGGCAGTGTTCCATAGTTACTGCTTGTGGGACGCATCACAACAAGAAGCCCACCTCGGTTATAGAAATCAGCCAACTGCTCTCCCATAGCAGCAGCTTCATTAGGACTAACAAAAGCTATATCAGCATCAGAGATTGCAGCCTTATTAGGAAAACGATTGTTAAGCACTTCCTTGAAATCTGCGTCTTCTCCTTCTAAACTACCAATAAATGCAGACTTTGGACAATTTTTCCATTGTGGATTAGAATTAACAACAAATCCATCACTATTAACAATAGTAGTAGATACACTATCCGATTCATTACATGCTATAGGAATCAGCATCATGGCTATCAACATAGTTAAGCCTATGATTTTATAGAAGTTTTTAGTCATATTATAAATGTTTAAGCGGTGAATAATACTTGATAAGAACTTTTAGAATTAACGCGATATACAAATACAAAAATGTTACGAATTCATATTAAAAAATTCACATCTTCCGCAAAGATAACTTTTTTTTGCTAATTCCAAAGCATTTCGACAAAAATATTATTTTTTAAAAAGTTCTTGGTTATATGAAATAAATTTGATAATTTTGCACTTAAATTGTAAGTAACACAGCAATGTGCCTTACTATAAGAGAGATTTATTAATTATGGTTTATGTAATTAACCACCCTTATGAAACATTTTACACATTTAGCTATGGTGCTCTGTATGACATTATGCGGAGCACACAACAAAAGTAATGCAACAAACATTGTGGAACTTCCAGACACCGTGATTACAACAATTCCCAATGGAACAGTAAAGCATTATTATGCCAACAACTACATTTTTTGTAACGAATACGGGATGGACACGAAAGCGTGAGCGATATACTTGTTTATAATGTTGCTACCAGCAAACAGTCTATTACTACAGATATCAATAAAATAACAACTATCACACCTGCTAACGCTGAATATTACGATCTTCAAGGACACAAGATTTCGTCACCAACAAAGGGAATTAACATTGTCCGACAAGTAGATGGTAAAGTAGTAAAAATGATAAAACGATAATATCACATTCCCAAGATGGGGAATAAGCCATGTATTAATGTTATACATGGCTTTTATTGAATAATAATTGTTAAATAAAACTTGATTTATGAATAGAGTTTTGATATTATCACTAAATTTGCACGCTAATATAGCATATTTTGCTAAAATTAAGAACATATATATTATTGCAAAGGATTGGTTTCAAAATTAATAATAAATATAAAATAGGTATGAAAATTAAAAAATGTTTCTTTGTTGCAGCTGCTGCAATTACTCTTGCATCATGTGGAGGCAAGAGTGGTGGAATGAGTTTGGCAGATCTACAGGACAACGAGTTCGCTGTTCGCACTGTTGGTTCTTCCAATGCTGATTTCCAAACAACATATCCAGCTACAATCAAAGGTATTCAAGATGTTGATGTTCGTCCTAAAGTATCTGGATTTATCACCAAGATTTTTGTTCATGAGGGACAGCGAGTTTCTGCTGGTCAAGTAATGTTCACTATTGACAGCCAGACCTATCAGGCAACAGTTCGCCAGTGCCAGGCAACAGTAAATACAGCCAAGGCTCAGTTGAACACCTCTCGCCTTACCTACGAAAACAACAAGAAATTGTTTGATCAGAAGATTATCGGTCAGTATGAACTTTCTACAGCACAGAATGCTTATGCTACAGCTCAGGCTAATTTAGCTCAGGCTCAGGCATCACTTGCTTCAGCACAAGAACAGTTGTCATGGTGCACCATAAAAGCACCAGCGTCAGGTGTTGTAGGTTCTCTTCCATATAAGGTAGGAACTCTTGCAAGTGCATCAACAGCTCTAACAACAGTAAGCGACGTTTCTACTATTGAGGTTTTCTTCTCTGTAAGCGAAGCTAACATGCTTGCAATGACCAAAACATCTGGCAGTTCTGCAGCAGCCATTCAGGCATTCCCTGCATTGAAACTACAGTTGGCCGACGGTTCTATCTACAATCATCCAGGAAAGGTAGTAAAGATGAGTGGTGTGATAGATGCATCTACAGGTTCTTACAGTATTATTGCTCACTTCCCTAACCCAGACAAGTTATTGAAGAGTGGTGGCGCAGGACAGATTATCATTCCAAATATATCAAACAACGCCATTATCATTCCACAGGCTGCAGTTTCTACCGTTCAGGATAAATACTTTGTATATAAGGTAGGCAAAGATAACAAGGTAAAATATACAGAAATCACCGTTGAACCACAGAACGATGGCAAGAATTTCGTTGTAAAGAGCGGTCTTAACTTAGGCGATCGTTTTGTTTCTATTGGTATTACTAAGCTTTCTGACGGCATGGAGATTAAGCCTATTACAGAAGCTCAGTATCAGCAGAAACTCAAGAAAGCTGAAGAACTTGCCAAGAGTCAAGCTACCGCAGCTGGTTTTGCAGGTGCAATGAAGAAATAATTTTCTATAAAATCTAGAATTACTAGAAACTCTAGGGGAAACTAGAAACACTAGAAACACTAGAAACACTAGAAATACTAGAATATCTAGAACAATTAAATTAAGAAAACAATGTCATTTTCAAATTTTATAAAACGCCCGGTACTATCAACGGTGGTTTCCATCCTCTTCGTGTTGCTGGGTACAATCGGACTGATATCACTGCCTATTGAGCAGTATCCAGATATCGCTCCACCAACCATTGTTGTGAGCACTACATATCAGGGTGCTGACGCACAGACTGTGGTTAATTCTGTGATTACTCCTCTTGAAGAGAGTATCAATGGTGTGGAGAACATGACTTACATGACTTCAACAGCTACCAATAGCGGTTCTGCAATGATCACTGTTTATTTCAAGCAGGGTGCCGACCCAGATATGGCTGCTGTCAATGTACAGAACCGTGTATCTAAGGCACAAGCTCTTCTTCCTGCCGAGGTAACACGTGTTGGTGTGTCTGTTTCAAAGCGTCAGAGCTCGAACGTCTTAATGTATTCTATTACCACAAAAGATGGACGTTATGATGGAAAGTTCCTCACCAACTACAACAATATTAACATTGTTCCACAGCTGAAACGTATCAATGGAGTTGGTGATGTGCAATGTCCTTCTATGTCTGACTATTCTATGCGCATCTGGCTCAAGCCTGAAAAAATGAAACAGTATGGTCTTGTACCTTCTGATATCACAGGTGCCCTCTCAGAGCAAAACATCGAGGCTGCCCCTGGTACTTTCGGTCAGGAAACAGATGTTGCCTTTGAATATACACTTCGCTACAAAGGTCGTTTGAAGACACCAGAGGAGTATGAAAATATTATTATTCAAAGTAAAACAGACGGCCAAACCCTTTATCTCAAAGACGTAGCAAAGATTGAGCAAGGACAGCTCATGTATAACGTTTTCCTTAAAAACAATGGTCAGGATGCTGTTATGGGTATGGTTAACCAAATTGCTGGTTCTAATGCAACCCAGATTGCTACCGATGTTAAAAAATCGCTTGAAGAGGCACAGAAGTCAATGCCCCCTGGCATGGAGGTAAATATTCTACAGGATGTTACCGAGTTCCTTTTTGCTTCTATTGAAGAAGTAATCATGACTCTTGTTATCACTCTCCTGCTGGTGTTCCTTGTAGTATATATCTTCTTGCAGGATTTCCGTTCTACCCTCATCCCTATGATTGCCGTTCCTGTCGCATTGATAGGTACATTCTTCTTCCTTTGGGTGTTTGGATTCACAGTGAACCTGTTAACCCTTTCTGCATTGTTGTTAGCTATAGCCATTGTGGTTGATGATGCCATTGTGGTTGTGGAAGCTGTTCATGCAAAACTTGACCAAGGCTACGACAGTGCCCTCACAGCTTCTATTGATGCTATGAACGAAATCAGTTCGGCTATTATCTCTATCACATTGGTAATGGCATCAGTGTTCGTTCCTGTATCATTCATGGGTGGAACATCTGGTACATTCTATCGTGAGTTTGGTGTTACTATGGCTGTATCTATTGTTATTTCAGCAGTCAACGCACTAACACTCTCTCCTGCTCTTTGTGCTATTTTCCTAAAGCCACACAACAAAGATGCACATGAAGCTAAGAGTTCTACTTTCATTTCACGTTTCCACGATGCCTTCAACCGTCAATTTGAGAAGATTACCAACAAATACAAGAAAGGTGTTGAACGTGTCATAAATCATAAGATTATTGCATCTATAGCTGTTATTGTTAGTGTAGTTATACTTGCAGTATCAATGGCTCTCACCTCAACAGGACTTGTTCCTAATGAGGACACAGGAACCCTCTTCGTTATGATTTCTGCAGCACCAGGTACAGGTCAGGAACGTACACAAGAAATTACAGAACAGGTTGATAAAATGCTTGCCAACAACCCTGCAATTCAATATCGCCAGCAAATTGTTGGTTACAACTTCATGGCAGGTCAAGGTTCAGATCAGGCTACATTCGTTATCAAGTTGAAACCTTTTGAAGAGCGTTCAAATGGCTTCATTGACAAGATTATCAACACCTTTAAAGGTGACCCTCTCCGCTGGTTTGTAAATCCTAAAGAGGCTAACATGGTGCTTGGTATGATATACAAGCAGACTGCTAACATCAAAGATGCCCAGATTCTTGCTTTCGGTCCTCCAATGATTCCAGGTTTCTCATTGAGTAACGCTGTTACCATGACCCTTGAGGATAAAACAGGTGGTGACCTCAATAAGTTCTTCCAGATTACCCAGGATTACCTCAAAGAACTCAACAAACGTCCTGAGATTCAGCAAGCTATGACATCATACGACCCTAACTATCCACAGTATATGGTTGATGTTGACGTTGCAAAGGCAAAACAGGCAGGCACATCACCTGCAGCTGTTCTCGCTGTTCTTCAAGGCTACTATGGTGGTATGTATGCCTCTAACTACAATGCATACGGTAAGCTCTTCCGTGTGATGATTCAGGCCGACGCACAAAGTCGTATGCGTCCAGAGGACATGAGTAACATCTATGTTCGTCTGAATAACGGTCAGATGGCACCTGTTTCCGAGTTTGTTACTCTGAAGCGTATGTATGGTCCATCGAACATTGCACGTTTCAACCTCTTCACCTCTATCAACCTCAATGTAACTCCAACAGGAACAACAGGTGAAGCATTGAAAGCTATTGAAGAAGTGGCAAAAGAGAATCTGCCTACAGGCTATGGTTATGAGTATTCTGGTCTTACCCGTTCTGAGGCTGAGTCAAGTAACTCTACAGCTATGATTTTCGCATTGTGCTTGGTATTCGTTTACTTAATTCTTTCTGCACAGTATGAATCATATATCTTGCCACTCTCTGTAATTTTGTCTATACCGTTCGGCCTTGCCGGAGCGTTCATCTTCACAAATCTCTTCGGCCATTCCAACGATATCTATATGCAGATTTCACTCATCATGCTTATCGGTCTATTGGCAAAGAATGCCATCCTTATCGTACAGTTCGCCCTTGAGCGTCGTCA
>DGRY01000055.1 GCA_002391185.1 Prevotella sp. UBA4376 | reverse complement strand
CCATCAATAGCCTGACGACCACCGAGAACGATATCTACATGGCCTATCTCCTTGTCAATCTTTTCAATAGCCTTAGCGAGGAAATATGATGTAGCAAGTGTATCAGCACCTGCACTCTTGCGGTCGGTGAGAAGAATACCATCGTCGGCACCACGATACAATCCCTGGCGAATAATCTCACCAGCACGTGGAGGACCCATAGTCAACATTGTTACGGTAGAACCTGGATTCTGGTCCTTGATACGAAGGGCCTGCTCCAGAGCATTCAAATCTTCAGGGTTGAAGATTGCAGGCAGAGCTGCACGATTGACGGTGCCTTCTGCTGTCATCGCATCTTTGCCCACATTTCTTGTGTCTGGTACCTGCTTAGCAAGTACAACAATTTTCAACTTCATATTAAAATATTTATAATATAATTTTCGCTTCGAAGAATACAAGTCTGTCACCCGTCGATAACAAACCGGTCGCAAAAATACGTAAATTTTGCTACTTACACAAATAAAATGCACAAAAAGAAACATTATGTGCACATTTTGCACCTTTTGTGCATTTACTAATTTGGAATTACGAGTTACGAATTATTTTAATTACGAATTATGAATTTGGAATTACGAATTTTGAGTTATGAGTTACGAATTATGAATTAGTCGGCTTTGCCGATTTTGAATGTATAATTTGGCTGCAAAGCACAGGTAGCGATGTCGGCATTCCGCACGAAAAGGCAGAAAAGCATGCAAGTTTTTTTGATTATATCGAGTCTCAACCTTTGGTTGAGCAACGAGATACGAAATGCTGTATGAGCGAAGCGAGTTCATTGAGTAATTGAAAAAACTTGTGTGCGTGCCTTTGAGCTCAGGACGCCGACGTTTCTTTCTGCTTCGTCTTTCTTCCGCGAAGAAAGATGAAGGGATAATGCAACATTGAAAATTTTGTTTCTTTTGGTAAAAGAAAATATGAAATTAAAAGCTAAAATTGGTATTTTTCCACTATCTTTGCATGAAAGCATAACAAACATAACAACATAACAATAACTGCACATAGATAAGATATGATTGATCGTCAAACTGTTGAACGAATCAAAGATGCTGCCAACATCGTGGATGTGGTGTCTGAGTTTGTAACGCTAAAGAAAGCGGGAGCAAACTACAAGGGACTATGTCCTTTTCATGATGAGAAAACACCTTCGTTCATAGTGTCGCCTGCTCGTGGCACATGTCATTGCTTTGGCTGTGGCAAGGGGGGAAACCCTATAAGCTTCATTATGGAGCACGAACAGATGACCTATCCCGAGGCATTGCGATGGTTGGCTAAAAAATACAATATAGAAATTCAGGAACGCGAACTATCTAACGAGGAAAAAGAGCAGCAGAGTCAGCGAGAGAGTATGTTCATTGTTAACGAATGGGCATGCAAGTATTTTGAAGATTTGCTGCACAATGATGTTGACGGAGTTGCCATTGGTATGCAATATCTGCGCAGCCGAGGTTTCCGAGATGATGTTATCAGAAAATTCCAGATAGGTTACGATAGCGACAACCGTTATCAGCTGGCAACAAAAGCAAAGGAAAAAGGTTACAAGGAAGAGTTTCTTGAGAAAACTGGTATATGCTACAAAACTGATAGGGGAGAGCTCATTGACCGTTTTGCCGGACGAGTGATTTTCCCATGGATTGGCGTGAGCGGAAAGGTGGTGGGATTCTCTGCACGTGTGCTCGACCAGCGCACAAAAGGTGTGAACCAAAAATATGTGAACTCGCCCGACTCTGAGATATACCACAAAGCAAACGAACTTTATGGTATTTGGCAGGCTAAACGCGCTATTGCCAAGGAAAACAGAGTGTATATGGTGGAAGGACAAGCCGATGTGATTAGTCTTTATCAGAGCGGCATAGAGAATGTTGTTGCCAACTCGGGAACTGCTTTGAGCCTTCACCAAATTCACATGCTTCATCGTTTCACAGGCAACATCACATTATTATATGATGGCGATGCTGCTGGTATTCATGCTGCTATGCGAGGAACAGATATGCTGCTATCAGAAGGTATGAACCTAAAGGTGCTGCTCATTCCCGACGGAAAAGACCCAGATGAACTTGCACGTACCATGTCGGCTGAGCAGTTGAAGAGTTTCCTTGAAGAGAATGCCGTTGACTTTATGCAGTTTAAAACCGATTTGATGCTGAAGGGGGTAACTGATCCACAGAAACGTTCTGAAGCTGTTGCATCTATCGTGAACTCAATATCGCTTATCCCTAATGCTATTCTGCGCGACACTTATCTGCACCTGTGTGCCGAGAAGAGTGGGGTGAAGGAAGAAAACCTCATTAGCGCAATGAACCGCATGATTCGTGAGAGAAAAGAAAGGGGAACTGTTCAGCCCGCCAACACTATAGAGGCAGGAGCAGCTGCGCAGAATGTAACACCTGCAGCTCATCCCCCTATGCAGGGAGCATCGCCTATAGCTCAGGCATCAGCGGTGGAGCAGATGCTTATACAGATGATTCTGAAGCATGGAGAGAAAATTATTTTCCGTGATGTAGAGGATAATGAGGGCAACAAGATAAATTTGTCGCTTGCACAATATGTGCAGTATAACCTTGGAGCTGATAACCTAAAATTCACCAACTCCTTGTATAACGACATACTGCAAGAGGCTGTTGATATGCAAGAGAAAGAAAAAGATTTTAAGGCAGAACCTTATTTCTTGCATCATCACAACATAAAAATCAGCCAGATAGCTATACGCATGACCGAGGAGAAATTTCATCTTTCAGGAAGTCAGCAGATGAGCGAGGATGAAGAAACTATTCGACGAAATGTTGAGCACCTTCTGCTCGATTTCCGTAAGGATTTTGTTGATGAGCGTCTGAAACAACTGAAGATAGAGATAAATTCTTGTGGAAGTGACATGGAGCGAATGCTGAAACTGATGCAGGAGTTTAAGGATATGCAAGACATTCGCAACGCTCTTGCTCATGCTCTTGGAAACAACGTGATAGTATGATATACATTCATTGGGCTATAATATTGGTATATGTTATCATTGTTGCAGGAACAATGATACGACTGCTGCTCGACAATCGTGAGCCAGCCAAGACAATGGCGTGGATGCTTGTGCTTTGCTTTCTACCTGTGGCAGGAATAATTCTGTATTTCTTTCTGGGACAGAACACACGCAAGGAGAAACTTATAAGCAAGCGTAGTCTCGACCAACTTACCAAACGCTCAATGGTGGAATTTACAGAACAGCGTGATTTGAAACTCCCCGAGAGTCAGCGACCGCTTATACGTCTTTTTGCAAATCAGAACTATGCGCTACCTTTCAAGGACAACAAAATTGAAATTTATACCAACGGCTATGAGTTCTTTCCTGCCTTGTTGCAAGCTATATCTAAGGCTCACAGTCACATTCATCTAAACACCTTTATATTTGCCAACGATGAGTTGGGAAATCTTGTTGCCGATGCACTCATTGACAAGGCACGTGAAGGGGTCGAGGTGAGAGTGATATACGATGATGTGGGATCGTGGAGCACAAGCAACAAATTCTTTGAGCGCATGCGCGATGAGGGTATTGATATCCATGCTTTCATGCCTGTGAAGTTTCCGGCTTTCACAAGTAAGGCAAACTACAGAAACCATCGCAAACTATGTATTGTTGATGGTTGTATAGGTTTTATTGGAGGAATGAATATTGCTACCCGTTATGTAAAGGGCACAAGCAAGGGTGTGTGGCGCGACACGCATATACGTATAGAAGGAGGAGGTGTTTATGGTTTGCAGCGTGCTTTCCTGGTTGACTGGTATTTCTGTGATCGCACACTTATAACCGACACTTGTTATTATCCTGAAATTAATCCATTAATAAACAACAACTGCATTGTTCAAGTTGTAACAAGCAGCCCTGTTACATCGTGGCCTGATATCATGCAGGGATATGTGCGAGTGCTTCTTCAGGCAAAGCGCTATGTGTATATGGAAAGCCCTTATTTCTTGCCAACAGAACCTGTAATGTTTGCTATGCGCACAGCAGCTCTTGCAGGCGTTGATATCAGATTAATGATACCCTACAAGAGTGATTCTTTGCTTATAAACTGGGCATCGCGCAGCTATGTGCTCGCGGCTGCCGAAGCAGGAGTAAAGGTTTACCTGTATAGGTTAGGATTTAACCACAGCAAACTAATGGTTAGCGACGATATCATTTCTACCTGTGGAAGTACAAATGTTGATTTCCGCAGTTTTGAACACAACTTTGAATCAAATGCTTTCTTCTATGATGAGACTATGGCTCTTCGCCTAAAAAAAATATATCTGAGTGACGAGAAAGATAGTGTACCTCTTGAAGAAATAAAAGATATCACTCATCGTTCTTTCCTTGAACGTCTGTGGGAAAGTTTGATTAGATTGATGAGTCCGCTGCTGTGAACAGTGTGAAATTCACCGACCCATATGAGCGATGTTCAAGGAAGCGTGGGTGAGACGAAAAGTCGTTTTTGTGACCATGCTCAAACACAAACACACCATCTTCGGCAAGAATACCGCTGTTTAATACCATATCAGGTATCTCTGGCAGTTGTTCCAAAGCATAGGGAGGATCAGCAAAGATGAAGTCGAACTTCTGACGACAACTTTTTATAAACTTGAACACATCACCTCGGATAAGCATATCTGAGTGATCACCGAGCTTTTCAAAACACTGACTTATGAAACGGGCATGATCACGGTCGGCCTCTACACTCACAACCTTTTTGCAGCCACGGCTAACAAGCTCTAATGAGATACTTCCTGTACCTGAAAAAAGGTCAAGGGCTGTTGCATCTTCAAAATCTATGTAGCCCATAAGTACATTGAAGATGTTTTCTTTGGCAAAGTCGGTTGTTGGACGTGCCTTGAATGTGCGTGGGATGTCAAAACGACGACCCTTATATTTTCCTGTAATAATTCTCATCTCTTCACAAAAAGTGTAAGCAGGTCAAAAGGCAAATCCTTTATCTGTGTGATAGGAGCACGATTGAACTCTGCTACTGGATTAATTGGATATACTTTTCTTACGTATTTCTTTAGATTAGCTGTGAGGGCTTCTTTCTCAGGGAGGGTGCCAAAGATGTGAAGCTCGTCTTTCTCAGCATTAAAGTTTAGCTCTTTCCATACAAAAAGCAGAAAATAGGCAATGTCGCGTGCTGTTGTTGTGTCGTAGGCATTTACAAACTGAAAACGGTTCTTGTTGAAAGAGAACACCTCCAGACGCTTATTGTGGAAATAACCAAATAATTTGTTGAAATTGCCGGCAAAACTGCGTTTGTGCATATAAGCCCACAAAGGTTGCATGAGTGGCATTATGCGCACACTCTCAAAATGATCATCAAGAACAAGTTTAAGATCTTTGTTGATTGAGAATATAGCCACTGCGTTCTCGTCAGGAAGCACGCTATGTAGCACATAATCTGTTTTACCATCAGTGAACGCATGACGATAGAGTTCTTCCTTGTTTTCCTCGCTGAATTCTTCTATAGGGACCATAAGCACTTTGCTGTCTATGAGCACCTGTGCACGTTTGTAGTCGGCATTTAGCATATTATCACTAATAAAAGCCTCACGCAGATTTGCTGGCATGGAAATGCCACTACGCACAATATAAGGCTCGTAACGCAGTCCCTCAGGAACTGTGTTGTCAACGGCAGCAAAGGATAGATTTGTCTTTGTGATGCGCAAAGTGATGCGCTTCTGCTGAATAATGTTATTCCCAGTTTCCTGCATTGTTGTTGTCGCTTGTTATGTCTCCTATTTTAAGTCCTGGATAGTTTCCGCCTTCATTAGCTTTCTCTATCAGGTTTGCAATTATATTCTCATTCATTCCATTTAGATACTTGTTGTATTCTGCACCACATTCCATTAGAGGAATCTGTTTGCCACTCTTTCCAAGTTGCACTGTTGTTTGTAGTGTGAATTTTTGTCCTTCACTAAAGGGAATGTATTGTAGCGAGTCGGCAAGATATCCTTCTCGAATAAGGGTGGCAAAATCGCCGGTATATGTGCCCTTAGCTTTAAGGAATTTGGTTTCTGCCAAACGTATTTTCAATAAGTATTCTTTCACCACAGCTTCTCGTTTCTTTTGTTCCCTTTCAAAACTCAAAGGTGTGTTTACGCTCAGAAAGCAAATCACTGCGAGTGCAAGAACACATATTGTGAGTATATAATTATTGCTGATTTTTAATTTCATTTCGATAATTCTTGTTATCTTTGCAAAGATAGTGTAAACGAATGAAATATCAAAATAAAATAAAAGCTTGCTTTTGATTTTGTGCTTCCTTATACTATTTATCCAATTGCTATTACATTAAATTGAAGATACAGGAATTCATAGATCAGATAATTACAGAGTTTGGATTTCAACCAACTCCCGACCAGTTGCAGGCACTTGAAACTTTCGGTAGATTTCTTGCCGATAGAGATATGCGTAGTGTTATGATTATGCGTGGCTCGGCAGGAACAGGAAAAACATCCCTTGCTGGCGCTATGGTGCGCACATTTCATCGACTGGGACAGAAACTGCAGCTTATGGCACCTACTGGGCGTGCTGCTAAAGTGTTCTCGCGCAACTGTGGTTTACCGGCATACACTATTCATCGCAGAATATATCGTGAAAAGTCTTATACTGGCTTGAATGGCGATTTTTCGGTTAATAATAACATGTATAAGAACACGCTTTTCATGATTGATGAGGCTTCTATGTGTTCATCTGATTTATTGCCCGATCTTGTAAACTATGTATATAGTGGCGACAACTGCCGTATGCTTCTCATTGGCGACAAGGCTCAGCTACCTCCTGTTGGCGAGGATGAAGCTCCGGCTCTTGATGCTGAAGTGCTGCAGTATGCAGGACTTAGGGTTTATGAATGTGATTTGAATGAGGTGCTTCGTCAGAGCAACACAAGTGGTATTCTTTACAATGCCACTATTGTGAGGCAAATGATTACTCATGATGAGGCTACTGAATTGCCAAAGATTTCCTTTAGTGGCTTTGCTGATATTGTGGTTATGCCTGGCAATGAGATTGTGGATAGCATCAGCGACAGCTATTATAATGTGGGCGAGGACGAAACTATTGTTGTAACCCGAAGCAATAAGACTGCCAATATATATAATCAAGGCATAAGAAATGTTGTTCTTGATAGGGAGGATATTCTGTGTGGTGGTGACAGAATAATGATAGTGAAGAATAAATATAATCTGCCGGCTGATTCAACAATATCAAAAGGTGAAGGAAAAGGGGAGAAAGCTTTGTCTTTTCTTGCCAATGGTGATGTGTGTGTGGTGCAGAGAGTGCGACGGCAACGTGAGCTATACGGGTTTAAGTTTGCCGATGTAACTCTTTCTTTTCCTGATTACGATGATATAGAAATAGAGCAGACTGCAATTCTCGACACTCTTATGGCTGAAGCTCCGGCACTCACAGAGCAACAGAGCGAAGAGCTATATAACCGGGTTATGGAGGATTATGCCGACGTGCCTTTAAAACGCAACAGACTGCAGAAACTGAAGGAAGATGTTTATTATAATGCATTGCAGATAAAGTTTGCCTATGCTGTAACATGTCATAAGGCTCAAGGTGGACAGTGGCAGCATGTGTATGTTGACCAGGGATATATGACTGATGATATGCTTACACCAGATTATATCCATTGGCTTTATACTGCTTTTACACGTGCCACAGAAAAGTTGTTCCTTGTTAATTGGCCTAAGACACAGACAAAGTGATTATTCTATGCAAGTGACTATATTATGGATGGAACAGCAGTTTCATCAGTTCAATAAAGAATATTTTGAAAGTGGGCTTCCTTTGCCTATATTAAAGACTGGCCGTTCGAAGACTCGGCTTGGACAGTTTGCCTGTAAACGTAGTTTTCAATCTCGTGCTTTTTTTATGCGTAAGAGGGTGAAGTTCTATGATTTCACGATAACATTAAGCAACTACTACGACCTTTCTGAGCGGCAGTTTCAGAATGTGCTCCTTCACGAAATGATTCACTACTGTATAACCTATACTGGTTTGAAGGATACTTCTGCTCATGGAATAATATTTCGTGGAATGGCTGACGCCTTGAACAAGAAAGGCTGGAACATAAGGGTTACAACATCAACTAAAGGGGTGAAAGTAGCTAATCCTAAGCCTAATAAAGATTATCTTGTGCTTGCTATAGAGATGACAAATGGCAATAGACTCTTATCTGTTGTGAATCCTAAGGCTGCTGCCTTGCTTGATCGTCAAGCGAGTAAGGTAAAGGTAATCAGAAAATATGGATGGTATAAGTCATCCGACGAGTATTTTCAGTCGTTTCCTCAAGTGCGTTCTCTTAGAGGACGGCGTGTAAGTCTTGATGAATACGAAGATAAAATATCGCTCATGCAACAAGTTTTTATATAATAGAAAAGCCGCATCCTTGTTGGGACGCGGCTTCAGAGATTTAGTGAGATATATAAATCTGATTACAGATTAGCTAATTCAATGACCTTATCTACTGCTGCGCTAAGACCATCCTTATTCTTACCACCTGCCTGAGCATAGTGAGGCTGACCGCCACCGCCACCCTGGATGAGTTTGGCTGCTTCGCGGATAATCTTTCCTGCATTGAGATTGTGGTCTTTTACCATATCATCGCTGAACATTACGCTCAACATTGGTTTATCGTTAGCAACACTTCCGAGAACACATACAAGATTCTCTGAGATTGCCTCACGCACCTTGAATACAAGGTCTTTAGCTGATGCTGGGTCAACAGGCAATACTGCTTTTACAACCTTTACACCATTTACGTCCTTTGCATCCTCTACGAGCTTGTTCTTAAGCTGTTCTACTTTCTGTGCGCGGAACTGCTCAATCTCTTTTTTCATAGAGTCGTTCTCGTCAAGGAATTTCTCTATTACTGCTTTCAGATCTTTAGCATTGTTAAACAATGCCTTCAGCTCTGTGAGAGTGTCCTGAACATTGTAGATAGCCTCTTCGCAAGCCTTACCGGTAACAGCCTCTATACGGCGAATACCAGCTGCAACGCTACTCTCGCTTACAATCTTGAAGAAACCAATGCGACCTGTGCTCTGTGCGTGAATACCACCGCAGAACTCGCATGAAGGACCGAAACGTACAACACGTACCTTGTCGCCATATTTCTCACCAAAGAGAGCTATAGCACCAAGCTTCTTTGCTTCTTCCATTGGGGTGTCGCGATGCTCGTCGAGAGGTAAATCCTGACGAATCATGTCATTAACCATGCGCTCTACCTGACGAAGTTCCTCATCTGTTACCTTCTGGAAGTGTGAGAAGTCGAAACGCAGAGTCTTGTCATCAACATATGAACCTTTCTGCTCTACATGGTCACCCAATACCTGCTTCAAGGCATAGTCGAGTAGGTGAGTTGCTGTATGGTTGGCAGCACTGCCTTCACGCTTGTCTATATCTACACATGCCATGAAGTCGGCAGTGAGATCCTTTGGTAAACTCTTGATGATATGTATGCTCTGGTTGTTCTCACGCTTTGTGTCGATAACTTCAATAGTTTCGTTTTCGCTCACGAGAGCACCCTTGTCACCAACCTGACCACCCATCTCGCCATAGAAAGGTGTGTGGTCGAGAACCACTTCGTAGAATGTGTTCTTCTTCTGTGTTACCTTGCGGTAGCGCAGAATGTGGCACTCATATTCTGTGTAATCATAGCCTACAAACTCCTGCTCGCCTTCCTTGAGAATTTCCCAGTCGCCATTTTCTACAGCAGCTGCATTGCGAGCACGAGCCTTTTGCTTAGCCATTTCTTCATTGAAACCCTTCTCGTCAACAGTATAGCCGTTTTCTGCACAGATAAGCTGTGTGAGGTCGAGAGGGAAACCGTATGTATCAAACAAACGGAATGCTGAAACACCATCAAGTTCTTTCTGACCATGTGCCTTCAGTTCATCCATGTCGCCATTTAGAAGGTTGATACCCTTTTCAAGTGTGCGCAGGAATGAATCTTCTTCTTCCTTCATCACACGGCTAACAAGTTGCTGCTGTGCAGGGAGCTCTGGATAAGCCTGTCCCATCTCCTGAACAAGTACAGGAACAAGTTTATACATGAATGCTTCTTTCTGTCCGAGGAATGTGTAAGCGTAGCGAACTGCGCGGCGTAGAATTCGACGGATAACATATCCTGCCTTTGCGTTACTTGGCAACTGACCATCGGCAATAGAGAATGCTACTGCACGCAAGTGGTCGGCAACAACACGAATGGCAATATCTACCTTCTGTTCTGCGTTTACACCCTCGCCGGCAGGACCTTCTGGGAAGGTGTGATTGTATTTCTTGCCTGAAAGACGTTCTATCTCTGTGATGATTGGTGTGAAGATATCAGTGTCATAGTTTGACCCCTTGCCTTGCATCAAACGAACCAAACGCTCAAATCCCATACCAGTATCAATAACCTGCATCTTCAAAGGTTCCAAAGAACCATCTGCCTTACGGTTGAACTGCATGAACACAATGTTCCAAATCTCGATAACCTGTGGGTGGTCTTTATTTACAAGCTCTTCTCCTGGCACCTTTGCTTTCTCTTCTTCAGAACGGAAGTCAATGTGAATCTCTGAGCAAGGACCGCAAGGACCTTGATCACCCATTTCCCAGAAATTGTCGTGCTTGTTTCCATTTACGATGTGATTCTTTGGGAAGTGCTTTGCCCAGTAGCTTGCTGCCTCGTCATCACGTGACAGGTTTTCGCTTGCATCGCCCTCGAAAACTGTAACATAGAGGTCTTTTGGGTCTAGTTTCAATACGTCAACGAGATATTCGTAGGCATAGTCAATGGCGCCTTCCTTGAAGTAGTCACCAAAGCTCCAGTTACCCAACATCTCGAACATAGTGTGATGACTCAAAGCTGAGTCGCGACCAACTTCTTCAAGGTCGTTGTGCTTACCGCTTACGCGCAGACACTTCTGTGAGTCGCTGCGACGACGTGGTGCTGGTTCCTTTGTGCCAAGAATGATATCTTTCCACTGGTTCATACCAGCGTTTGTAAACATCAACGTAGGGTCGTCCTTTACTACGATAGGAGCAGAAGGTACGATAACGTGTTCCTTAGACTCGAAGAATTTCAAGTATGAGTCACGGATTTCATTAGCTGTCATCATGTTATATATTGTTTTTAATTTCTTCTATTTTATAAAATCAGGTGCAAAGATACAAATAAATTGAGAATTGGGAATTGTTATTCCGAGATAATTTATTATCTTTGCACATATTATATAATAAAACCGATAAAACTATGGCTCTTAATCCCAACAAGAATCTGAAATTGTATTATTCCATTAAGGAGGTTGCTCAGATGTTTGACATTAACGAAAGTACTCTTCGTTATTGGGAAACTGAGTTTCCACATTTGCGTCCAAAGACTCAATCTGGCACAAAGGTGCGCCAGTACACTCAGCAGGATATAGAGGCCATAAAGATAATCTATAACCTTGTAAAAGTTCGTGGATTCAAGCTTGCTGCTGCACGAAAGATGATTAATCAAAATCGCCATGCTGTTGATCGCAGCGCAGATATACTTTCTTCGCTTATTGGTGTAAAGGAAGAACTGAAAGCTTTGAAAAAACAGCTTGATGCTTTAACTTATTAGGAGAAGCCCATCACGACCTTCCCGATAGGGAAGGAGGTTTTACTAATGAAAAACATTCTGAAAAGCAAACAGTCTTTTCTCCCTCTCTGCATTTTGCCCTTCGACAAAAGCCGGAGAGGGGTGGGGTGAGGTTTTACATTATATGCTGAACCTCTTGAAGATCATCAATCTTCTTGAGTTCGTCAACAATCACTTTCACTTCGTCGCGGTCGTGAACGCGTATTTCTATTTTTCCTTCAAAGATTCCATCTTCGGCAGTGAAGTTAACCTTGTGGATGTTTACACTAAGTTTTTTAGAGATAATCTCAGCTACATCGTGAAGTATTCCCTTGCGGTCAATGCCGTGAGCAAGAATAACAGCATCGAAATAGCGCATTTTGTGCATGTTCCATTTTACGTCAACAATGCGGTTGCCATAGCTTGATTTTAGCTTGTTTGCCACCTTGCAGTTGCGTAGGTGAATCTCTATTTGGTTCTTGTTGTTGATATAACCTAAAGAATCATCTCCAGGGATAGAGTGGCAGCATGTTGGGAACACAAAACTGTCTATGTTCTCTTCAGTAATAATAACAGGTTTCTTTCTGTTAAAACTGCTATCAACAACAAGCTTTTCTGTTGGTTTTATTTCTTCTTTCTTTTCCTTTGATTTTAGGAAAGGAACATATCTACGCCATCCTGTTGACGTTTCTTTTTTGTTCTTGCCCTGTAGTTCATCAAGGTCTTTTTCGCCAAGGATAATAGTCTTGTCGCCTAATGCCTGGAAGAACTTTTCGTGCTTTTGAATATCGTGGAAATCACATAGCTTGTCAACAACTGATGTTGTTGGCTCCATGTTCTCACGTTTTAGCCATTCTGCAAGAATCTGTTCGCCCTTCTTTTGTATTTCGCGGTTGTCGCGACGCAGAATAGCCTGTATTTTGCTTCGTGCCTTTGCTGTGTAAACAAAGTTTATCCATGAAGGCTGAACATGCTGACTCTTTGATGATAGTATCTCTACCTGATCGCCGCTTTGTAGCTTATGGCTCAGAGGTACCAGTTTGTGGTTTACCTTTGCTCCGATACAATGACTGCCTAAGAATGTGTGTATCTCGAATGCAAAGTCGAGAGCTGTGCATCCTGCTGGCATTGTTTTTATTTCACCTTTTGGAGTGAACACGAATATTTCACTTGCAAAGAGATTGAGCTTTATAGAGTCAAGGAAATCCATTGCATCGGGCTGTGGGTCATCAAGAATTTCCTTGATGGTGCGTAGCCAGTCGTTGAGTTCGCCCTCGTCCTCTGAGTATTCGTTTTCACCTTCTTTATATTTCCAATGTGCCGCAAAGCCTTGTTCTGCAACCTCGTTCATGCGGTTGCTTCGTATCTGACATTCTATCCAGCGTCCTTGTTTTGACATCAAGGTAACATGTAATGCCTGATAGCCGTTGGCTTTTGGGTGGTTCACCCAGTCGCGAAGTCTGTCGGGATGACTCTTGTATATCTGGTTGATAGCAACATAGATGTTGAAACAAGTGTTTATCTCTTCTTCACGACTCTTAGGGGTGTATATTATGCGAACAGCAAGAATATCGTAGATTTCATCAAAGGTAACATGCTTGTTCTGCATCTTATTCCAAATAGAATAAGGACTCTTTACACGTTCCTTTATTTCATAGTCAACGTCCATCTTGTCAAGAGCTGTGCGTATAGGCTCTGTAAAGCTGTTGAAAAGATAGTCGCGTTGTTTTTCTGTGTCGGCAAGTTTCTTTTCTATGCTTGCATATTCCTCAGGATGTTCAAACTTGAAACTCAAGTCTTCAAGTTCTGTCTTTATCTTGTTTAGTCCCAGACGGTTAGCTAATGGGGCATAGATATAAAGTGTTTCGCCTGCAATCTTATACTGCTTGTTGGCTGGTTGTGAGTCCAGAGTGCGCATGTTATGCAGACGGTCGCAAATCTTTATAAGTATAACTCGTATGTCGTCGCTCATGGTGAGCAGCAACTTCTTGAAGTTCTCAGCTTGTGCCGAGGCTTTGTCGCCAAAGATACCGCCACTGATTTTTGTCAGACCGTCAACGATGAGAGCTATCTTTTCGCCAAAGATATTCTTCATGTCTTCAACGGTGTAGTCGGTATCTTCAACAACATCGTGTAGCAGAGCTGCGCTGATAGATGTAGAACCAAGTCCCATCTCTTCGCAGGCTATCTGTGCTACAGCTATAGGATGCATGATATACGGTTCGCCCGATAGTCTTCGCACTCCTTTATGAGCTTGGCGTGCGAAGTTGAAAGCCTTGGTTATTATATCTACTTTTTTACGGTGGCGTGATGCCAGATATGTGTCAAGCAGATGCTGGAAAGCATCATCAATAAGCTTGTTGTCAGTGGCTTCTCTGTCTTTAATCTGCATGTCTGTATCCATAGGCTGCTCCTCCGTTGGTCTAATAATGTTTACTTAATGCGAATTTTCTTTCCGGCACGTATGTTATTGCCTTTTATGTTGTTAAGCTTGCGAAGCTTGCTCACGGTAGTGTGATTACGTGCTGCTATCTCAGAGAGTGTGTCTCCGTTCTTAATAGAAACTGATTTGCCACGGTTTCTATTTTTTTTGCCTTTCTTGTTGCGCTTAGAGCGTGAAGTGTTGCGCTTTGAATGGTTGTATGCACGTCTTGACTGACGATACATTGGCATCTCGTCATCAACTTCCACTTCGGTACGCTTGCTCAGTAGTTCTTCGTTCTTGTAGTTATACACCGAATCCTCGTTGTCGATGAATTTGGTAATCATGTCTGAAGGCAAGCGAAGTGTTGAAGGCTGACTGTTGCCATTTACTATCTTGCGGCGATACTGTGGGTTGAGACTCTTTATCTGGTCAACCTCCATGCCAAGAACAGCAGCAAGCTGTTCAAAGTGTATGTCGCGATTCACCTCTATAGTATCGGTCTTAACAGGAAGGTCGGCTACCATTGGACGGATATTATGGTCACAATAATAGTTCATGATATAGTTTGCAGCAATGAATGCTGGTACATATCCACGAGTTTCCTGTGGCAGATAATTGTATATTTCCCAATAGTCTTTTTTCTTGGAACGATGCATAGCCTTGTTGATCTTTTCAGGACCACAGTTATAGGCTGCAATTACAATATTCCAGTCACCGAATATCTTGTATAAATCGCTCAGATAGTGGGCTGCTGCGTATGATGCTTTATAAGGATCACGACGTTCGTCAACAAGTGAGTTTATCTTTAGTCCATAACGCTTTGCTGTGGTAATCATGAACTGCCACAAACCTGTAGCACCAACACGGCTCACAGCACGTGGGTTAAGTGCTGACTCTATTACGGGCAGATATTTCAGTTCAAGTGGCAAACCGTAGCTTTCTAAAGCCTCTTCAAAGATTGGCATATAGAGATTCTGTGCTCCCAGCATGTAAGCCACGCTATGGCGAAGATCGCTGCTATAGCGGTCGATGAAACGCTGCACGATATCGTTGTATGGCATCTCGATGACTGTAGGCAACTTGCTCAGACGGAGCTTGTAAACATCCTTGTCATAGATAGGATTTATGTCAGGCCATTTGTATGTTGTGTCGGGATGCAGATAGGTGCGAGTGTTATAAAGTTTGAGCAAGCTGTCCACATCTGTTGACATTGCTTCTGGAAGGTCTATTTCCTCAACTTCGCCTTTAGCGTTCTTCACCTTGATTTTTGAATCAGGTGCCTCTTCCTCGTAGTATTCTTCTTCGTCATCGTCCTCGTCTTCCACTTCAACCTGTGCCTGCATATTGCAGGTTCCGGCAAAAAGCATGGCGAGTATAGTAAAATAAAATTTATTCATTATAATTGATAGTGTCTTTTTTTTCTAATGTAATTACGAGATATTGTTATCTCATTCTGTTGATTAAAAAGTTAGGCTGCAGTTCACACCTACGGCTCCTTGTAATGGATTGCTATTTACTCCATTGTTGATAACTGCTGGTGAAACACGCAGACTTAGGTCGTTTGAAATGTCAAATTCCGACAGCGAAGCATCTACATAGGCATCTATCACAGAGAGGGCATACACTCCAACGAGAGCAAAGAAACTCATGTCGCGCCATCTACGAAAGCGATCCTTGCGGTTGCGAAACAGTTCTTTGTAGCGTGTGTCGGTCAACTCATTGATGCTTGTTGTTCCTATGTGCAGGAATTTGTTGTAGCTGTCTGTGGCTGGGTTGCCGTCAGAGATATCAATATATGCCTGAGCATAGTCGTGATACATCTGGTTGTTCCAGCTCATGGCATATACACAACCAACGATACCACCATAGAAAATAGGCAGTTTCCAGAACTTACGATTGTAAATCTGGCCTGCTCCAGGCAATACCAATGCCATCCATAATGCCCTTTTGGGGTCAGGACGCCATGTTGCCCAGTTGCGTTTCTGCTTTTTCACTATCACGCTGCTGTTTTGCAGTTGCACGCTGTCTTCGTGAGTCAGAATCTTCTCTGCTTTAATGGCTGTTGTGTCGGTAACAAGAATACGTGAAGTTGTAGAGTCTTCCTGTGCTCTTGCATTTGTACACAATGCCAGCAACGACAGTATGGTGATACTAATATGTGATAATCTGTTCACTTATATCAATCTTTCAATTTGTTCAAAACGCTCATGATGCGTTCTAAATCCTCAGCATTTGCAAATGGGATGCTGATTTTACCTTTTCCCT
>DGRY01000102.1 GCA_002391185.1 Prevotella sp. UBA4376 | reverse complement strand
TAAACACAATTGCTACAGGAGTTTTACCACTTAACAACGACTGTGACTGATGACTTAATGAACCATCACTATAAAGAATGTCGCCCACCTGCAAGGTGTACTGTGTGCTACTGCCGCTTGTGGTGCGTGCGCTATATGCAGTCTGCTTGGTGGCAAGGCTGTTAGCTGCCACATTGAATGTGAGCGCATTCTCCCACGAATCGGTAAGTCCTGCTGCACTGTTTATGCTGGTGGCGGTGCCTGGCTTAACCCAGAACAGATATTTACTTGTTGCATAGCTGTATGGCTGATAGCCGCCTGTGGCAAAGCTGCTGGTGGCAGTAGCGCCGCCTGAGCCAACGAACCTATAATTGGCATCGATGCTAAGATAATACTCTTGAACTAAATTTTTAGAGCCCAGTTCAAACTGTGCCAAGCCCATGGCATGAACCATTTCAAACTGCATACTTATATTATCCGATACTGACACATAACCCTTAGCAATCTGAAGATCACTGCTAATGAAATTATCTGTGGTGCTCTGATCCAGTTGTGGGGTGAAAGCCGAGATGCCATCTGCGAAGAACGATGTTGCATCGCCTGCTGTGTGAGTTGTGGCACGACTCATCTGCCTTGCAGAACTCGTTGCGCTATGGGCAATGCCAGCAGCCTGATAAGGATAATAAACATAATAATCATACTCTGGCGAGAACACAATTGCAGAAGCTGCACTCCATGCAGTGCCGTTGTATGTGAGCTTCACATTGCTGTTCTTTACAGTGCCGCCGGCATCAACAACATACAAGCCTGCCTCGTCACCATTAGCATAGGCTGTCTTTGGGAAGTTTGCATGAATGATTGGGAATGTTATGTTTTGCAGATGAAGCATCGACACTTCTTCTGAAGAAACACGATAAGTTATTGTTTCACCTGCCTGCCATGTTATGCCGTTGAGCGAATAAATAAGTGTGTGAGTTGTGAGCCCATCGTTATAAACCACTTCAAGGCTTGCATTTGAGCCAAAAGTCTGCGGAATCATCATCAACGATGTGTTCATTGCAGGCTCATAGTCGCTTGTGCTCTTACCAGTAAAGTTCCAACTGCCTCCAATGGTGTACTTTCCTGAAAGATACACATTCTTCAAAGTGATGCTCTCTATGGTGCCAAGAAGGTCATCCCCCTTAACAAATTTCACTGTTGTCAGGGCATGACCAAAGGTGAACGACACACCAGAGCTTGCATTCGACTTATCCTTACCGGTGGCAACAGCTGTAACAAGGTCTATCTGACTGGCAGCCGAATTGTTCATAGTGAAATCAATCACAGGTGCCCCTGTTGCACTCTGACTGGAAAGCGTTACACCTGTTCCGTTATATGGAGCATAGGCATAGAAATCGAGCTTGTCACTGTTGGCAGGCCAGTTATATTGCTCGCTTGTCTGCCATGTGCTACCAACCTTTGTTACCTCTTCATTATACATGAAGTTTGGCGTTGCGGCAGCATCACCCGACGCATAACGATAGGCAAGCAAGCCAAACGATGTGAGGTTGGCTGTTGTGATGGCAGCACGAGAGCCCTTTGCAATGCCTTCTACATATGCTTGTGATTCTGTAGGTTGCACATAGCTTTGCAGATACATCGGATTGCCGTCACAGGCTTCTGCCTTAACAACATGTTGCCATCCCTCATGCAAGCCCACGGCTGCACGTCCAGCTACATTATTATATACAGATGCTGTCACGTCATCAACTTTAAAGGTGATGTTCTTGTCAGACAGGTTGCTGTAATCATACTCATATTCGCTGCACGATGCAAGCGACATCATGCCTGCGAGAAAATATAATATCTTTTTCATAAGCAATAAAACCTCTCTCCCCGCCCTCCCCCAAGTGGGAGGGAGCCCTCAGTAAACTGAGGAATGGTGAACATTAATATTTCATTTTTTAACCTCTCCCCGACCCTCTCCGAGGGGAGAGGGAGAGCAAACTGATTGAATAACTCTATCAATAAGCGTTTTGCGCTTCTTTATCATTTCTCATTTATCATTTATCATTTATCATTTAGCAATGCTATGCATTGCGCTGTTCTCTGTTGGTTAGCCCAAGAAAGATTTAAATAATGAACCGAAGGTCACTGACCGAGTGTTTATTGTCGGCAAAGCCGGTGTAAACAATCAGCGAGGGAAGTAAAGATTTAAATATTATATCGGCATAGCCGACTAATCTTCAATTTTCAATCTTCAACCGAAGGTCATCGACTGAGCAGATGCAGTCAACGGAGTTGGTGCATCTGAATAAGCGAAGGAGATAATAGCATTGCGTGCAATGCGTTCGCCGGTGCATCTAAATAGACGAAGGAGATAACCTTAAATAACGAAGCTTGCTTCGCGCTTCTTTATCATTTCTCATTTATCGTTTATCATTTAGCGGAGCGTGCTCCGCGCACTCTAGAATGCAAGAACAGGCCTAACGCCCCGGTTATTGGTATACGGGTAGGACTTAGCGGAGTGGCCGTCCAGGTGGAAACTGCCGTTGTTGTTCCAATACACGTTGAACCCATTACTGGCAGAGAACTCGCTACTCGTCCAGTACCAAGTAGAATATTGATTGCTACTCCACGGCATTCCAAATGATGGTGCCCATGAGCTACTACCTTTTGCAAAGATTGCCTCAAGAGCATTTTTATTTGCCTGTGATGCGCCACTTACATACCAGTTGTTATGACTACTTCCTTCAGTCCATGTTGAACTTGGATTATCAATGTTACTGCCAAGGTTCTTGGCAACCAAATAATACTGACCGATACTTCCGAGATACCAACCTGATGTGTTTGCAGGTGCTGCATAGCCAGCAGAGCCGCCAGAGGCTTCGGTTGATGAAGATTCTGTACCTGAAGTGAGACCAATCTCGCTTGTACCAAAGTGGGTGGCATAGTAGGCTGATGGATAGTTTTCTTTAGAGAAATCGCTTAGAGTTTTTATACGGTTAGTCTCTGTGCGGCCATCAAGGTCGGCCTTTGCCGCTGCAAGAGTGGTTACGGCTGAATTTACACTTGCGCTGGCTGCGCCTATACCAGCCTTACACCATGTGAGCTGGGCACCTGCGCTTGCCAAAGCAATAGCATAGCCCGACTTGTAGCCAGCAGCATTATCTGTTGAAGATGTGGTTGTTGAGAACACAACTGCTATTGGGTGACGAGCCGCAGTAGCCGTAGGCATAGAGCTGCTATGTGCAAACGAGCCATCAGAATACAGATAGTCGCCCACCTGCAAGGTGTACTGGGTGCTGCTGCCGCTTGTGGTGCGTGCGCTATATGCTGTCTGCTTGTCAGAGATGGTATTGGCAGCCACATTGAATGTGAGAGATGTTTCCCATGTGTCGGTCTCACCGGCATCGCTGCTTATCGTGGTGGCAGTATTAGGTTTCACCCACACCAGATACTTGCCTGTGGCGTAGCTGTATGGCTGATAGCCGCCTGTGGCAAAACTGCTGGTGGCAGTAGCGCCGCCTGAGCCAACGAACCTATAATTGGCATCGGTGCTAAGATAATACTCCTGATCAATGTTCTTGGTGCCAAGTTCAAACTGTGCCAGTCCCATGGCATGAACCATTTCAAACTGCATACTTATATTATCCGATACCGACACATAACCCTTAGCTATCTGAAGGTCGCTGGCAAGGAATCCAGCCACAGTACTCTGGTTGCTTTGTGGAGCAAAGGCTGCAATGCCTGGCTCAAAAAACGATGTTGCATCGCCTGCTGTGTGAGTGGTGGCACGACTCATCATTTTGGCACCTGCTGTGCCGTTGTTAGCAAGCCCCGCACTGGTGTATGGGTAATACACATAATAATCATACTCTGGCGAGAACACCATTGCAGAAGCTGCACTCCATGCAGTGCCGTTGTATGTGAGTTTCACATTGCTGTTCTTAACAGTACCGCCGGCATCAACAACATACAAGCCAGCCTCGTCACCATTAGCATAGGCTGTCTTTGGGAAGTTTGCATGAATAATTGGGAATGTTATGTTTTGCAGATGAAGCATCGACACTTCTTCTGAAGAAACACGATAAGTTATTGTTTCACCTGCCTGCCATGTTATGCCGTTGAGCGAATAAATAAGTGTATGAGTTGTGAGCCCATCGTTATAAACCACTTCAAGGCTTGCATTTGAGCCAAAAGTCTGCGGAATCATCATCAACGATGTGTTCATTGCAGGCTCATAGTCGCTTGTGCTCTTACCAGTAAAGTTCCAACTGCCTCCAATGGTGTACTTTCCTGAGAGATACACATTCTTCAAAGTGATGCTCTCTATGGTGCCAAGAAGGTCATCCCCCTTAACAAATTTCACTGTTGTCAGGGCATGGCCAAAGGTGAACGACACACCAGAGCTTGCATTCGACTTATCCTTACCGGTGGCAACAGCTGTAACAAGGTCTATCTGACTGGCAGCCGAACTGTTCATGGTGAAATCAATCACAGGTGTCCCTGTTGCACTCTGACTGGAAAGCGTTACACCTGTTCCGTTATATGGAGCATAGGCATAGAAATCGACCTTGTCGGTTTCTGGCCAGTTGTATTGCTGAGTTGAGCTCCATACGTTTCCACTCTTGCTCACCTGTTCGTTATACATGAAGTTAGGTGTTGTGGCAGAGTTGCCAGACTCATAGCGGTAAGCCAGCAAGCCAAACGATGTGAGGTTGGCTGTTGTGATGGCAGCACGAGAGCCCTTTGCAATGCCTTCTACATATGCTTGTGATTCTGTAGGTTGCACATAGCTTTGCAGATACATCGGATTGCCGTCACAGGCTTCTGCCTTAACAACATGTTGCCATCCCTCACGCAATTCCACGGCTGCACGTCCAGCTACATTATTATATACAGATGCTGTCACGTCATCAACTTTAAAGGTGATGTTCTTGTCAGACAGGTTGCTGTAATCATACTCATATTCGCTGCACGATGCAAGCGTCATGCCTGCGAGAAAATATAATATCTTTTTCATAAGCAATTAATATGAACTTTAGCGCTGTGCGCTTCATTATTCAATCTTCAATATTCAATAGCAATGCACTGCATTGCGCTCCTCTCTCCCCGCCCTCCCCCGAGTGGGAGGGAGCCCTCAGTAAACTGAGGAATGGGGAACATTAATATTTTAGTTTTTAAACCTCACCCCGACCCTCTCCGAGGGGAGAGGGAGAGCAAACTGATTGTATTTTCTGCTATTCTTTTTTTTGAACGTATAATTATCGTGTAATTGAACATTAATTTGAATTAATTATTCTTTTATTAACGACTACATTAACGGATATTACACGTTCCACGAAAGCGTCACTCTCAGCGAGTTTCACCCTGTTGGTTAGCCCTTCCCTTTTGGGGAGGGATGGGAGAGGCTCCCTCTTAGAATGCGATAACGGGCCTAACGCCTCGGTTATTGGTACTCGCGTAGGACTTAGCGTTGTTGCCGTTCAGGTAGAAAACGCCGTCGCCGCTCCAATCCACGTCGAACCCATTACTGGCAGAGAACTCGCTACTGGTCCAATACCAAGTTGAGTACTTATTTGCCATCCACGGCATAGTTGTATAAGGTGCCCATGAGCTACTACCTTTTGCAAATTTTGCCTCAAGAGCATTTTTATTTGCCTGTGATACGCTACTTACATACCATAACTTGGAACTAGCTTCTTGCCATGTTGAATTATTTGGATTATCAATGTTACCGCCAAGGTTCTTGGCAACCAAATAATACTGACCGACACTTCCGAGATACCAGCCTGATGTGTTTGCAGGTGCTGCATACCCAGCAGAGCCGCCAGAGGCTTCGGTTGATGAAGATCCTGTACCTGAGGTGAGACCAATCTCGCTTGTACCGAAGTGGGTGGCATAGTAGGCTGATGGATAGTTTTCTTTAGAGAAATCGCTTAGAGTTTTTATACGGTTAGTCTCTGTGCGGCCATCAAGGTTTGCCTTAACCAACTCAAGCGAATTGGTAAGAGTTGGGTGCACCTGTGTGTTCACACCTATTGTACCCGTCTTTGCCCAAGCGAGCTGAGCACCACAACTTGCAAGAGCAACGGCATAGCCTCGTCTGTATCCTGCCGCCTGATCGGTAAGACTGGTGGTATTTGAAAAGATAACAGCTATTGGATAATGACTGGCTGTTGCTGTGCCCTCGGTATAAGGTCCCCATGAGCCATCGCTAAACAGATAATCGCCCACATTTACAGGTCTATCCTCAGACGCTACATTCATATCTATAACATTTTGTGTCTCAGCTCCCCAAGGAGTTACTGCTACAGAAGCCACTGCCAGATGTGAGTTTACACTCACCTGGAATGTGTATTTATAGCCACTATGCATTTCCTGATTGTGCAAAGGAACATAGAGCGTGGTGCCGTTGTAATTGGCTGAGTGAAGAACAATCTTTATGAACTGGTCGGTGTCGAAACTCTGAGGTGGAATACACGCTTCGCCAACCTCGGAACCAAAACCCGTGTTTGCCTTTGGTGCAACAACGGTATTCATGATGATTGCAGTCTTGGCAGCCTGACTTTCCGTTGCAAGGGTGAGCATACCGCCACGTGTTGGCGAGTCGGCAATACCTGCTTCGGTTGTTTTCTCAGGGGTAAAGGTAACCTGAGTCTGCACACCAAGGATGTTAACCTCAGCATTCTCAAGGTCTTCGTCGTTAAGCGAACCGCCAGCCTTAAGCACCACCTCTAACTTAGAAAGCATATGATAGAATTTCACATCTACACCAGCAGCATCATATGTGGCACCTTTCTTAATGCCATAAAGCAAGTCACTTTCACAATAGTTGACTGTAGAACTCTGATCGTTGTGAACAGAGAAGGTGTAGCCATCAGAAGGAAAAGCTGCATTTTCAGCAAACTGGTATCTGCCATGAATAGCATATATGTCAATAGCTGCATTGCCCTTAGGGAAATACTTCTCTGTACCACTCTCACAGGTGAATGCACCAGAGCCATTGGCTGTGAGCAACCAACGGTTGAACCAGCTAGCTTGTGTTGAAGCTACATCTGCCCACACATAAACATACTGACCAGAGACAATCTGCTCGTCTTGAGTGACTGCTCTCGACTTTTCAAGAGCCGACGACAGAACGATTGGTCTTGAAGTGTCAGCCTTCTGATTGTCAGCCACCTCATCATTATAACATGATGTAAAGGCAACCAGCGCCATCAGCATGGTTAATATCTTAATCTTTTTCATATCGAATAATTATTTGTGTTAATAGTATTTGATCAATTAATATTTACCTCTACTTGATTAGCCACAGTAGCAGCCCATGCCTGAATGCTCGATGTTATGTTGAGTTCAAAGATTGACGAAATACTCACAATATATTCAACCAACTTTCCTGCAGGCCATGCAAGCTGTGTAAGCGGAGCCGATAGATTGTGAGTAATACCCTTGGCATCTTCAAACACCACTGTTATTGTAGAACCATCGGTAAGGGTCTGAGGCATCACAAGATAAGGACTAGTTACAGGCACTACAACTTTGTTTGCCGACTCAGCAAGGCTTACCTCAACATTGGGAGTTAGGGTTAGACTACGCTGTGTGTTTAGCGATGCCCATCCTGTGCCAAAGGTGTAAGTACCTGCCGAGTAATGGTTAGAAATGCTTATGCTCTTTATCGTTCCTGCTACTCCATCCGACTGATAAGTGAAATACAATCCGGAGAGCATGTGGTTGAACTCCAAGTCAACAACCGAACTGCTTGCGCTTGGCGTGTGTGCAGCACTGGCTGCAAGAATATCCACCTGATCGGCAGCTGCTGCAGGAACAGCGTATGTTAATGTTGGTGCATTACCAGCATTGTAGTTAAACACCTCAGATAGCGATGTTGGGTAATAAGCATAGAAATTAATCTCTGCATTATAGGCTGGCCAGTAGTGCTTACTTGCTGTTTGCCACAAACCATTCTGATAACTCACAGCCTCATTGTTGATAAGTGTTACAGGACTACCTGCCTCTTCACTCACTGCCAGCACATTGAAGGCATCGGCATCGTTGCCCTCGGTAACCCATACTGATTTCAAATCAGCACGCGACAATACCCCCACCGATGGCGAAAAGGCTATCGCCTTGCTGTTCTGTTGCTCTTCGTCGTTGCTGCTGCAAGATGTAGTCATCATGCCAGCAACAATCATAGCCGTTAGTAATAATATCTTTTTCATATCTCGTTTTTTTTCTTTTTATCAAGAATTAGAGAATTAGAGAATTTTAGTACTAACCTCTATCTCCTAACTCTTTTTTCTATTTTTCTTTTATCAAGAATTTGAGACGAGTTGATGAGAACTCTGTTCGAATAATTTCAGGACGAGTTGATGAGAACTCTGTTCGAATAATTTAAGAATTAAGCTAACGCCATTACATATCCTCTTGTATAACATAGAATTATTAAGAATCTCAAAGGCGTATGCCCAATTGACTTCCCCTTCGGACGCCGAACTATGTTTCTCTAATTCTCTAATTCTTGATATTTTTTAAGCACGAAGTGCACAAAATTACAATTCCACTTCACTCGATATTGTTGTGTCCCACGCCACGATAGTTGGTGTGATGGTGTTTTCAGCAATATTGATGGTGTAGTCATATTTCTTACCCATCTGCCAAGTAATGCCTCCAAGCGAATATGTCAAGGTATGACCATTACTATTACCATCAGTATATGCCACTTCAAGATAGGCTGTTGAAGGCAGAGTCTGAGGAATCATCAGGAACACAGCCGACAGACCACCCGAATACTCGTTGGCACCAGTGCCAGGAACAGGCGACACAGTCCATTCGCCACCCGTAATGCTGGCAGAATAAGTACCCTCGTAAGGCACACCCTTGAACTTTATGCTCTGTATTGTTCCTGCCGAGTTAGCAGACAAGCTAAAGCTGATTGCCGAGAGTATATGATGGAAGTTAATGGTAACACCTCCTGTGCTGGTGCCGAGATACTCGGCGCTCTCACCAAACATGAGGTCAACCTGTTCAGCATTGTTTGTTGGCACAGTGTAGCCCAAGAATCGTGGCATTCCCTGTGTGGCTTTAGTAGTAAACACACCATTGCTGCCAGCAAAAGCCGATGCAGGAGCATAAGCAAAGAAACGCAACTGCTTGGTGTTGTCATCGGGCCAGAAGAACCCATTAGCTGTGGTCCATGTAGTGTTGTTAGCACTTGTAGCAAGCTCCTTATACATGAAGTTTGGCGTTTCTGTTGTTCCTGTCCATGAGTCCTTAGTATAAAGATATCCCATGATACCTATTGACCCACCAAGATTAGTGGCAAGGGTGGCACGTCCCTCATAAACATCAGCCAGTACACTACCGAAAACTATCGGACGCTTACCTGCCGACTGCTCTTCCTCGTTGCTGCTGCATGATGAAAGAGCCATCATGCCAGCAAGAGCAAATACATATAATAAAATCTTTTTCATATCACGAACTATTATCGACCTCTCCCCCCGCCCTCCCCTGCTGGGAAGGAGCCAGCCCAAAGGACTGTTTATTGCTAACAAATAATCTTTGTCAGGGGGGCTTTTATGAGGTGTTGATTTAAATTTATCACAGACATTCTACTCCTCTCAAGCAAGCTAATGAGCTTTAGCGAGGCTCCCTCCCAGCAGGGGAGGGCGGGGGGAGAGGTCTTCATATCGAACTTTCAAAGTTAATTGTTTCGTCTTCTGTTGTTTCCTGCCAGTCAGATAGCTGAGTGATGACACCGAGAGCATGACCATCGTTGATGGTGATGACAATCTCATAAGCCTTACCGCTGCCAAGAGTAAGAGCCGTTGAAGGACGGAACACAAACTCATGGTTATTGGCGAGAGTGATACGTATCATATCGGCACCCTGAGCATAGGTCTGTGGCAGCACCACAGCCGAAGCATAATCATTGCTATTAAGGAACGCACTTGTGGTGCTATTCTTTAGCGTGATGTCGCTGCGCTGGTTGTTGTCGGCAATAACCATACTTGCCCTTCCTGCCTGTAAAGCAAACACATCGGCATCTGTTGACGGAACGAACGTGCCACGATAAAGCGCATTGACAAGAGTAACATTACACTGAGCGAGGTCTGATGTTGTGAGCTGGTCGCCAGCTATTAGTTTCACCCTGATCTGCGAGAGCATATGATAGAACGGCAATGTGATATCAATGCCCGTTGGCTCCACATCAGGATAAACAGAGTAAACAAGGTCGCTCAGGTAATAATTATCACGTGTACTCTGGTCGGGCTCCACCTGAAAGGTTAGTCCCTCGTCAGGAAACGCCGTAGTATTCTCTGTTATCTGTCCACTTGTGAAATCACCATGCATAGCATAGAAATTCAAGTGGTTAACAGCAGGGAACTGGCGAGTGACGCTGACACCTTGGAGAGAATGGTCAGCATTTGCCTTTAAGTGCCATGCCTTGAAATAACTCGAAGTGTTGGTTGCAGGATTATTGTCGGCAGAATTGATCATTGAAGCCCAAGCCCAAACAACAGAGTTTGGATAAATGATATCACGTTCTGTTACAGTTGCTCGTGACACTGCATCACCCCATGATACAGAGAACCTTATATCCCTGTTGCTGGCTGAATAGCTTACATCATCGCTGCTGCACGATGCAAGTAACAGCAAAAGCATTGCCAAAGGCAGAATTAAATATCTTTTAGTTTTCATATTACGAATATTATTATTCAGAATTAGTCATCAAGTGAAAGAGTTGTTTCTATTGGTTCTTGATCGTCCCATGCAACAACACTAAATTTAGCACTAATGACAGTCTCATTGATTGATATGCCAAATATATTTTTCTTGCCAGATGAGAAAGTTAGCGACTGTGGCAGATTATAGTTAAGGATGTCTCCATTTTCCAAACGTATTTCAAGAAAATGACCAGCTTGAATGGTTTGTGGAACAATAATAGCAGCCGAAGGCTCTGATCCATCGTTGGTAAGTAATACATCACCGCTGTTGCTTACACTACCCAATGTACCATTTGGAACATCTACTTCAACGGTGCGCATTACATTTTTTAATTTTACGATAGCTCCATTGAGAATATTTGCATCCTTTCCAGTCGGAACACTAAGTTCAACTATAACCTTAGTCATAAGGTGATTGAATGACAAAGGAATTATATTAGCAGATCTCTCAACATCATTTGCCGAAGCATACATAAGGTCGCTTGCCTTATAATATGCCTTTAACGTTTGGTCTTCCTGAACAGTAAAACTTGTTGTTGTTGATAAAACACCATTAGGATATACAGCATACATATTTACATTTCTACCATTACTTGGATAGTATGGATAAATGGTTCTCGTAGGTGCCATAGCACCACTTAGATTAGTAGTGTAATATTCTATAGGATTATTGTATATTGTAGAGGCAACTTCTCCTATGCCAAGCTTTTCAAAAATATAAACGTTTATTTTTTCATTACGCTCAAACTGCGTGTTCTGTACACTAATGCCAGCCCTTGAATCAAACGGTGCTGATTGCAAGAGTATTGGTGTAGAACTTTCTAAGCCATTGCTATCTTCTTTTTCAAAGGCATTATTTGAGCAAGAAGAAAAGAAAGCTATACACAAAATGCTTAAGGCTATAAACTTGTTCATTGTAAGAATGTACTAATTTTATTGTTTCTTTCCTTAGTTGTTTATATTGCTCTCTGACTCCCAATCAACAATAACCGTACCCGGCTGTATTGAACTGGCGTCAGAAACCTCACCAGTAACAGAGTACTCATCTCCCCAGTCCACAATACTTGCAGATACATGCATACGTTCGAGCGACTTTAAAGAGATTGTGTAAGTAACGACCTTTCCTTCAAGCCATGTAAGACCTTTCATACTTACGGTAAGTGTATGATCCTGTCCATCATTATATACCATTGTCATTTTTGAGGCATTAGCCAAAGTTTGAGGCATCATCAACAGAATTTGATCATCATCATTAAGCAAAGTTCCCACACTTGTTGAAGTAAGAGCCTTATTCAGATTAATAGTATAATTATCATACGAATTTTCGTCCAATGCCCATGTCGCTGTTTTTTCAGCATAAATTTCACCTTTATTATGAATTTTGGAAAGCGTGATTGACTTTATTGTTCCTGATGTGATATCACCATTAATAAACTTGATGGCTGTCATCTTATGTGCCATTTCTATTGTAGATGGTGTCAGTATATCTGTCATCACTTTTTCTGTAGAATTCCCTACCCTAATGTCATACTGATTTTCCACATCATTTGGAACAGTATAATTCAAATAAGGAATGCCTGCAATGGTCTTTGAGGTTATGGACAAATAAGGATCTGTTCCTTCTTCAAAGTTGATATATGGATAATATGCATAATAGCGCATATTCAAAGTCTGCAACTTCAAATTATCTATTGGGAAAGCATCTTCTGTTATCCAATGATCTTTGAGAGGAGTAATCATTTCGTTCCACATCAGATTTGGTGTGTTGCTATCTGTCCACGTTCCATCATAGCTAAAACCAAATATTCCAACAGAGTTATTAAAGTCATCTGTCAAAGTAGAACGCCCCCCGTTATAAGAGGATGACGAACTAACAAGAAATGAAATTCTGCTTTGGGACACATTGGTACCCCCATCATATTCAGAAGAACATGATGAGAGCACTACTAATAAGTAGAGCATTGGCAAAAAAGCTAATATATAATGCTCCTTTATTTTCATATTTAACAATGTTTTATGACTTTCTTATAATTGTTACCAATCAAAATAATCGCTATCGTAACGCTTTGCACCGCTACCACCGCTTGCGTTCTCATCGTATTTAACACGATCACCAACAGTAAAATTATCGCCAGAACCAGCGAGAAGATTTGCAACCTCTGTCATAACCAGTACATTAATCTCTGGTTTTACATATTCTTTTTTATTCATTGTTTTTGATTTTTATTTGTTTGTACTAAAAAATTATTGTTCCAGAATTATCTCCATCATCAACCCATGGATCTTGTACCACATCATTTTCAATTCCCTCGTCAGATGTAACAACGACATCAACCTTTGCATTGTTCTCAAGAAAATCCTCACCATTGGCATCAAAACCTCCATTGAAATCTATTCGATTGTTAGCGTTACGTACATTTATACTTAGATTTGATGCCTTTTGATTATATGGGAATGGGAAATAAACAGTTGCATACATTGGATTAGAAGAATCTGAATTATCAACATTTCCTGCAACATATTCTCCTGTATCAGTTTTTATTATTTGGCATTTCACCTCCAAATACGTCTGATGATTAGCATCAGCAGTTGATATAGGAATAGCTCCATTTGGATCTCTTGTTGTCATCCAAGGATCAACTCTCTGAGGAATAACAAACAAGTAATCTGTACCCGTTATTGTGGTATATGCCGTTGAAAGCAATACAGGAGTATCAAACTCATAAGTGTAATCAGCATATTCTCCATTCAAAGATGTCCATTTGCCTTTTGATGGTGAGCCATATGTATATGACCACGTGCCACCCGTTTGTAGATTATGGATAGTAATACTCTTTATATAAACATTTGTATTTTCTATCATATTCTTTGCACGGAAACCCTGATATGACAGCGTATGGGTCATTTTAAAAGAAATAGAACCACCAGAATTCTTCTTTGTCACTCCAAACAAACTTGCTATAACCAAATCTTCTTGATTAGCAAAGTTTTGTTCTACCTTATAATCAAACGTTGCAGACGATGCCGTTATATTAACATTTGAAAAGGCTGGCGCAGCAAAAGATGGACTTACAACATAGAAATCCATTGCTTTTGACTGCCATTTCCATTTTGTTCCAGAAACATCAAAAGCTAATGTTGAAGAGTTATAAATATATGTATATTCAGCAGAACTAACTCTTGAACCTGAAAAATACTTCAAAGAATATTGAGGAGTTCTGCTTCCTATAACATACGCTCCACGAGTTATTACATTCAAAGGCTCTGGATCATAGAATGTAACCTCGGTAGCATTGGTGGCATCATCTCGCACATTGTTCATACTATCACTTATTTCCTCAGTGCAAGATGAGAAGAAAACCGCAATGCCAACAAATATGAATGCTATCTTTTTCTTCATAATTATCCAGATATCCTATTATTAATGATAAAACAAGTTATTATGTCGGAGTATCAACACCACCAGCTTCAATAAGATTAGTCCAAATATCACCAGCAACAAACATAAGGCCATTGGCAATATTGAATTTATAGCTATGAGAGCCGTTGAATTTCAAACCATTTTTTAATGTAACAGGGATGATAAGTGTTCCATAGAAATTATCATTAGTTGAATGTTTCCAAACATATGCATTATATGGATCTTCACCATTCTGTTCATCATCGTCTCCAACATATACTTGATCGAAAGTCTCTTCTGTGCCTGAAACGTTAAAATCAAGAGGATGTTTTGCTTGGGCAACTTTACAATTCAATGATATATAAACGCCATCGTCTGGTATATCCGCCTGATTCAAAAAATCATCTTTTGTAGTATAAGTTACTTCTGTATTTTCAAAAGGGATAAACATCTCTGATCCATTAGCTGGAGACAAAGACTTTACAGGACTTACTCCCCCATCCTGATTACTTGATAGTAATACTGGCTCTGCAAAAGTAATTGTATAGTCACCTTTTTTTGTTTTATTAGACCATGTTCCAATATTGCTTGTTCCAGAATTGAAAGTAAAAGTACCATTAATAGGAAGATTATGTATAGTTAAACTCCTTATCAAGCAATAATAGTTTTCTACATCAACACTTGCATCATCACGATTTGGTTCAAAGAAAGCACTTAAATTCAAAGTAGCCAAAGCATGCTTGAAATTCAAAACGATTCCGCCTCCATTAGTTGCAGAAGTCTGATCAATAGCTTTTGCTACAAGAAGATCGGTCTGTTTACTTGCATCTACTGTTGTTGTCTCACCAATAACAGGCATTTCATATGTAAAACTTTGTGCGGAATTACCATACTTCACATCATCAGTCTTTATATTGGCATCAGTACTGAAAGCATAAAAATTAGATGTACCTGAAGGCCAAACAAGACTACCTGTACCAGTCCATTCTTCATTAGACTTAGTTACGGTTACATTTGCCCAATCTTCAGTACTTCCTATTGCATGAAGCTTAAATGAAGAAAAGGTTTCAGATGTTAAATCTGTTGCACGTGTAGAGCCTGAAGAAACACCGTCAACAGAGGTAAAAACCTTCAATGGCACACCACTATCCTTAGTGGTAACCACATCATCATTGGAGCAACCAACACTGATGGTTGCAGCGGCAGCCAAAGCTGCGAAAATTAAAATCTTTGATTTTTTCATAGAAATATTTTATTTAAATAAATTAACTGTCTTATATTTGCGAAGCTTATAAAACAAATTGTTTAGCACAACTTTGTTTAATGCGATTATATTAACTTCAAATTATATTTATGTTCTATTGTTTAGCGTTGTAAATGTCTTTTTGCTGGTTTGACAATTGTTTTACGGAGGCAAATATAAGCAACAATCTCTAAAATTAATCCTTTTTGGCGTTTTTTTTTTTTTGTTAACGTTTGCGCTGACGCGCAACCGAGCAAGATTAAGAATTAAGATTAATTAAAACACCGATTAATAAAAGTAAAAACACAAACTATCCTGCTCTAAATCATTAAAATTCAATTTTACATATTTTAACTTAGTTTTAAGGATTAGAAAGTGAACTGGTAAAAAAATAAGAGCGAACAATATGAAACAGCAATCTATAAATATGCAAGCATTTTTTCGACCACAAATCTATCGAATCAAACTAATAACTTTGAACTTTGAGATTTGAACATTGAACTTTATGATTACTATTTACTGCTTATAGTTTACAGTTTATTGTTTACCGTTTATTGCTGTGAAGATTATTAACGACTAATTAACGGATGCCATCTTTCCTCGAAGGAGTTTATTGAACGTGTAATTATCGTGTAATTATATCGTTAATAAAAGAATAATTTTAAAGAAGAAAATGTGTATGAATGAATGCGGCTCAGAATGAGCCTATGATAATATTGCTGCTGGTGCTTTTGAAAACAAGTTTTCCATGCACCACAACAATATCACCATCCTCTTAGAGGATTATTCATTCATACACTAGAAAATAAAGCGCTGATGCGCCATTGCACAATCGTGCAAATGATATCAACCTAAAAGCCTCTCCCCGACCAAACGCTTCGCTATTGAATATTGAACATTGAATATTGAACTTTGAATGTTATCATAAAGTTCAAATCTCAAACCTCAAAGTTCAAAGTGTAGATTGATATCCTTTGCGCTTATTGCGCATTGGTGCATCAGCACAGTATTTTCAAAGATTAAGTATGAAACCCGAACTTGTGAGGGGGCTTAGATTTGACTAAAAGCCGATGGAAGCTTGCTTACATAAGCTTTTAGACAAATATAAGCGGAAGGCTTTGAAGAAGCCTTACATACTTAATCATTTTCTTAAATCCATACTTGCTGC
>DGRY01000153.1 GCA_002391185.1 Prevotella sp. UBA4376 | reverse complement strand
TATAATGTTCGTATAATTAATCGTATAATTGTTCGTTAATATTTCTGTTTTCATTAACGTTCCAATTAACGTCTCATTAGCGATCATTAACGGCTGCTTGTACTCCTTCCCCTTTGGGGAGGTTGGGAGAGGCTTCTTTTTAATCGTCTTTATTTTCTTTTATATTAAGAGAAAAAACAGAGTATATTCACTTACGAAACTTCAGTAAGTAATAAAAATAAAAAACATGCATCATACGACCCTGATGTAAAGAACACAACTCTTACGATAGTTGAAGAATTCTTTTCTAAAAATCTTGATGGACTACTTTACTTATGTGATACCAGCGATAGTAGAGAAGCAGCCCGTAATCGTTTATTCCTTAGATGGTTTGAAAAATACTCTGAACCTGGACGATTTACAATAAAAACCGCAAACGCAATCATTGAAGAACAGGGGATTTACGCTGCAATAATTGTTGAAAATAGAAATCCGTTAGCAATTGCTGTTATTAATGATTTTGAAGTTACAGCACAAATGCTAACCGAAGGAAAATAAATTCATTTTCGGAATAAAAATAGCTACTGACGGCGCACAGGCTCAGTACAGGCTGGGTATTGGCATACCCCAAGTAGCCCCAAAGGGGCTGCCTGGGGCTGCTAAGGGGCTGCTAAGGGGCTGCTAAGGGGCTACTTAGGGGCTGCCAATAGGCTACTAATAGGCTACTAACAGGCTACTAATAGGCTACTAACAGACTAAAAAGAATACGGATGTGCCTGCTGGCACATCCGTATTTGAATAATACATAAATAATGTTTCGCAAGCCTTGCTCAGTAGATAAAAAATCTCCAAAACTTACGAAAGTCAAGTTCGTAGTTTATCATTAATAACTAATCATCGCACAAAGTGCGACTAATTCCAAATTCCACACTCAAAATTCGTAATTACTATAGTATCGGGAACACAAGTTTGAAGGTGATGTTGCGTCCCATATTGTAAAGACCTGAACGCTCGGGGCGTCCCTCAACATCGAGATACTTCAAACGGCTGAGGTGATTCTGATAAGCCTTGTCGGTGAGGTTATCGCCAATAATGTAAAGAGAGCAAACCTTGCGGCCATGAATTTTGAAGTCAGTTCCTGCCGAAGCACTCAAAAGTGTGTAGCCAGGGGTAGCCGTTTCGGTGTTGTTGGCTGCATAGAAATTGTCCTGACGAAGGTTACATTCTAAACCAACCTTAAGGAAAAGGTTGTTGAAAGTACGACCGTCACGAATGAAATCGTAGCGCAGTTCGCTATTGAAACGTGGGGCTGGAGTCATAGGCAGATACTTACTCTCCTCTGGCTGGTGCAGCTGACGGGCGTTGACATAAGAGAAGCTGTTTTTGAAATGCAACTGCTCTACAGGATGAATATCGATGGCTGCCTCGGCACCAAGCATACGGGCATCACCCTGCTGGAACTGATAGGTTGGAAGATCGTCGGTAACAACATCGTTTAGTCTGGCACTATAGATATAGTTATCGATGAAGCTGGCAAAAAGTTGTAGCTGCAAAGAGGCGATAGATGATGAAAAATCCCATCCGCAATCAATCTGCCAACTATGTTCGGCTTTAAGATTGTTGCTACCAAGTTCATAACGCATGGTTCCCTCGTGTTCTCCATTTGATGCCAGTTCGCTAAGGTTTGGCGCACGGAAACCACGAGCAAGGTTGAGACGAAGGTTCATATCTGGTGTGATAGAGTAAACGGCTCCCACACTACCAGTAAGGGCGCTGAAAGAACGTGAGAACTTAGTGAACCTATCTTCAAGGGCAAAGCTGTGAAGATGACGGTTGTCGAAACGAAGTCCACCGCTAAGATTCCACTTACCTATCTCACGTGCTGCTGTTGCAAACACGCCGGCATCAAAGAGCACATAAGAAGGGATGAGGTATTCGTCGCCAAGGTTCTCGGAACGCTGATACATTCCCCCTACTCCAGTATTTATTTTCCATCCACACTCGTCTTCGAACGAATAATGCACATCGTAGTTTATAGTGTGAAGACGGAAATCGAGTCCTGCCTCATCAGCCGATTCTTCATATTCCTGACGGCGGTTCTGCTGATAGCCCACAAGAGCCTTCAGCAAGCCTTTGCCAAGGAAGAACGAGTTGTCCCAAACAGCCTTGTAATGATGTATCTGCTGGAAAGGAAGAGTTTTGGCATAGGTGTGAGTGTCGCCAATTTCACCCTCGCACATACTTGGTGTGAGGTGATAATAGCTCATGAGAAGATGACTATAGCCCCAGCTGCGGTTTAATCCTAACATTCCGTTCAAGGCATTCTCGCGGAATTGCGAACCAAGAACATAATTGTCTTTGCTGTTCTTATATTCGTGAGCCATTTTCTGCGACCAACGGAGATTCCACACCAGTCCTTGCTTATTGCCTCCGAAACGAAGACTATAATCGAAGAGTCCGTTATTAGTTTGATATTCGGTTGAAGCCGAGGCTACAAGTTTTCCGCTTGCAGGAACAGGATCGCCGTGCATGATAACCACTCCAGCTAAAGCATCAGAGCCATACATCAAGGAAGCAGGGCCTTTGAGCACTTCAACATTATTTATGCTCTGGGCATCAATCTCAATACCATGTTCATCACCCCATTGCTGCCCCTCCTGACGAATGCCATCGTTAACTGTTATCAGACGGTTATAGCCCAATCCACGGATAACAGGCTTTGAGATGCCGCTACCCGTTGTTATTTGCGAAATACCAGGTTCGTGGGCAATAGCATCTATGATATTAGTAGAACTTGTTGCCTGCAGCTGCTGAGTGGTGACAACAGATATTGGTGTCGGTGAATCTTTCATTAACGACTGTCCTGTCAATCCTGTAACAAGAACCTCGCCCAACATGGCGTTGCTTTCTTTCATCACGAAATCAACATGAGTAGTGGTACTGAGGTCAACCTTGCGGATGATGGTTTGGTGCCCAAGATAGCTCACTTGAAGTGTGATGTTTTTTGCAGGCAGATTATCGAAGGTGAAATCGCCTTGCTCATTAGTTGTTGTTCCCTGACTGAGGGAAGGTATATAAATGGTGACTCCGATAAGAGCCTGTCCGTCGATAGCATCTGTAACATGTCCTGTGAGAGTTTTCTTTACAACCACAGGTTCAGCTCCCATGCGGGCACAAAGCACCACACAGAGCAATAAAAATAATATCTTTTTCATTAGTCTTTTATAACAGCCTCTCCCCTTCCCTCCCCAAAAGGGAAGGGAGTACCAACTACTGTATTTCTACGGTAGATACTCTCTCATCTTTTAAGGATACGAGCAGAGAAGTTTTTATATTAAGTTACACCTATATTATCTCACGTTACTTTCTCTCTGATGCTTTTACCTCGAATTAGAGTTAAAAACTATCCGAGAAGAAAATAACCTGAGATAGTTTGCAATTTATGTAATAAGTTTTAACTCTTATTGAATATCAATAAGCAAGAAAAATGGGTGGTGCACGTCCTAAACGCATCCTAAAGGCATCTCGAAGGCATCTCGAACGATGATAAACTTTAGGAAGGAATAAAAAATGTAATGAAAAAGTAAATACTAACGTGGTTGCTGCTATGAATGGCAAAGATAGGAACTGACAAAGCAGACAGCCATCAACACCAACCGACTGTTCACCTATGTGTGAATGATGAACATGATGAAGACACTCTACGCACACCTCCGAGCCTTGTTCATCAGCCTTGTGATGATGCAAAGACGAAAGCATGAGCATGGGAATAAACACCGCTAATAGCAATATCGAAGCCCACTTACGCTTATGGTAAAGAGTATTCACGACGCAAAGGTATAATGATTAAAAATAATAGCAATACTATTTTCTTGAAAAAAAAGCTAAAAAAAACTTGCATTTCTCAAAATAAAATCGTTTCTTTGCGAAAGAAAAATTAACAAAACGAAAACATTATTATTAATCAAGTTTCGCAAACAGCTCAACTTGTGAGGGTATAAGGTTATAAGGTTGTAAGGATTATAAGAATATTGCTAGCAAAACTTATATATCAACAGCAACCATAATTCTTTAATTCTGAAGGGAGGCAACTGCATACCTAAAGCCCAAATAAACGAGCTTGCGAAAGTTTAGTTATTAACTTTAAAAGCTTATGAAAAGACAATTTGTTCTTTTAGGAACACTACTGCTTTCGTGTGCTTTTTCGGGAAGTATAGCTTATGCTGCACCTGAACCACAGGCTATTACGCAGAGCACTATCTCGGTAAGCGGAACTGTAGTTGATGCTAACGGCGAACCTGTTGCAGGCGCCAGCATCGCAGAAATCGGTACTACTCGCGGTACTGTAACAGACGTAAACGGTAAGTTCACGCTGAAAACAGCCCCGGGAGCAAAGTTAAGAATTTCGTTCCTTGGATTTAAGACTGTTGAGTTAAAAGCAAAGGAAAACATTAAAGTAACCTTGCAGGACGACAATGCCCTTCTCGATGAGGTGGTTGTTGTGGGTTATGGTCAGCAGAAGAAGGTGAACCTCACCGGTGCTGTATCAAATGTTGACCTTGAAAAGACACTATCTTCACGTCCTGAGCAGGATGTTGCCAAAGCTCTGCAAGGAGCCGTTCCTGGTCTCACCATTCTGAGCAACAATGGTGACCTTGATGCCACTCCATCAATCTCTATCCGTGGTTTGGGAACATTGTCAAACAGCCAGAACTCTTCACCTCTTATCATTGTTGATGGTGTGCCTACCGACGACCTCACCATGATCAACGGTAATGATATTGCTACAATCTCTGTACTTAAAGATGCAGCCTCATCAGCTATCTATGGTAGTAGAGCTGCTTTCGGTGTTATTCTTATCACCACAAAGCAGGCAAACAAGGGCGATAAGATACAGGTAAAATATAGCGGACAGTTTGGTTGGGACAGTTCAACCGTTCTCCCCGACTTCCCATCTGTTCCAGAGCAGCTCGAAGCTGGTTTGCGTGCCAAGAAGAGAGCAGATGAAAACACACCTGAGCTTTTCGGTATGTATTTCGACAAGCTGTTGCCTTATGCACAGGCTTGGGAAGAACAGGTTGGCGGAAAGAAAGGCTATAGCGTGATGCAGCCATACCAGAGCATGGACAACGTGGGCGACTACTATTTTAACGGTTCACAGGCTCTATATTATGCCAACTACGATATCCAAAAGATATGGTACAACAGTGCAGCTCCATCGCAGTCGCATAATATCAGCGTAACAGGTTCAAGCGGTAAGACCAGTTTCTACACAGCTCTGGGTTACGACAAGAAGCAGGATGTTATGAAGTTCAATCCTGGACGACGCCAGAGAACCAACCTCACAATCAACCTGAAGACCGACCTTAACGACTGGCTCACAGTTGGAGTGAAAACCAACTTCACACGCCGTAACATGAGTGCTGCCGATCCATGGTCGAATATCTATCAGTACATCTGGCGCTGGGGTTCTTACTTCATCCCATCAGGTATTCTTGAAACCGAAGACGGCACACAATATGACTACCGTGTGGTTGCCATGCAGAAAGACTGCAACCGCAAGGAGTTCGTTCACGATGTGCTCAGACTCAACGGATTTGCTCAGGCACACATCACAAAGGATCTCACCTTTAATGCCGACTTCACATATCAGATTGATAACATCAACCACAAGGCTTCAAACAGAAGTATCTATGGTATGAACTGGAGTGGTGTTGCTCCAACATACATCGTTGCAACAAGCAACAACGATGCTACACGTTGGAACAGAAAGATGGATCGTTGGACAGCCAACGCCTACATGAACTACGCTCACAGCTTCAACGAGAAGCACAACCTCAACGTTATGGTGGGTGTTAACGGCGAGAACTACAAGAAAGACTATTTCTATGCACGTCGCAAGCAGCTCTACAACGAGGATTATCAGGAGCTGAACCTTGCATACGGCGACATGGCAAAGGCAACTATCGATTCTAACACAGGCGACCGTGCAAGCGCTGGCTACTTCGGACGTATCAACTACGACTACAAGGGCATCTATCTTGCCGAGATCAACGGTCGTTATGATGGTTCAAGCCGTTTCCGCGAAGGCGAGAAATGGGCATTCTTCCCAAGCTTCTCTTTAGGCTATCGCTTCACCGAGGAACAGTATTGGAACAAGTGGCGCGACATCGTGTCAAACGGTAAGCTGCGTTTCTCTTATGGTGAGATTGGTAACGAGGCTATTGGCGACAATATGTTCCTCTCAACAACAAGTGCCTATCAGATGAACTGGCTCGACGGAACCACAAAGCTCAATGCCTTCAATATGCCTACATGGGTGAACTCACAGCTCACATGGGAGCGTATCCACACTACCGACATAGGTATTGACTTAGGTTTCCTCAACAACGAGTTCACACTCACCTTCGACTGGTACCAGCGTCTCACCAAGGACATGCTTGCTCCTGGTAACGCTCTTCCATCAGCTGTTGGTGCATCGGCTCCTTACACAAATGCCGGCGAGCTTCGTTCACGTGGATGGGAACTCACTCTTGCATGGCGCAAGGAATTCAGCAAAGACTTCGGTCTCTATGCAAACTTCTCTATCGGCGACAGCAAGGTTAAGGTAACAAAATGGAACTCTACATCAAAGGTTATCGGTCACACAGGTAGCACAGCCTACGCTTACGAAGGCGAGAACTGGGGCGACATCTGGGGATTTGAAACCGACCGCTACTTCACCGAAGCCGACTTCAACGGTCAGAATGCCGACAAGAGCTGGAACTACAAGGAAGGCGTAGCCGACCAGACAGGTATCCAGTTTGGTAAGTTTGTATTCGGTCCTGGCGACATCAAGTACAAAGACTTGAATGGCGACGGTAAGATTGATGGTGGCAAGGGTACCCTTGAAGACCATGGCGATCTTAAGGTAATTGGTAACAGATTGCCACGCTACGAATACAGCTTCCACATTGGTGGAAACTTCAAAGGCTTCGACCTCGACTTGTTCTTCCAGGGTGTTGGCAAGCGCGATATGTGGACAATCTCTGCATTCAACTTCCCATTGATGAGAAATGCCGACCTCGCTCTCTATGCAAACCAGACAAGCTACAATATCTATGATCCTGAAAACAAAATCGTGAACATCAGCGAGGGTAATGATTACCCATGCTTGTGGCCAGGAAACGATGTTGCAGGAAACGTAGCAGCACTTTCTGCTGATGGTGGTTCAAACAACTACTATCCACAGTCAAAGTATCTTGTTGACATGTCTTATCTGCGCTTAAAGAGCGTTACCTTGGGCTACACCATTCCAAAGGAGCTTCTTCGCAAGATACACATTCAGAACATTCGTCTATATGCAAGCGGCAACAACCTCTTCCTGTTACACAAGGGTAATGGCGACCTGCCACTCGACCCAGAAATCAACACAGGTGAAGGCACAGCATACGGCGGTTGGGGACGTACCATTCCTATCACTCGCTCATGGGCAGTAGGTCTGCAGGTAACCTTCTAATCTATAACAACTAAATGAATACAAAAATGAAAAAATCAATTCTATATATCGTTGCTGCATCATCACTAATGCTGGCAAGCTGTGATAGCATGCTCGACAAGAATCCGCGAGACACTTTCAGCAACACTCCAGAATTCTGGAACAACGCCGACCAGGTGCAGAGCTATAGCAACGGATTCTACGAGAACTATATAGGCTATGCTAATGGAGCATCCTATGGCTGGTTCTATTTCAAAAGCTTGTCTGATGATCAGAACAACCCAGATTTCGATAACTGGACAAACACAACAGTTCCTAACACCAGCGCCAACTGGAACAACAAGTTCACAGCCATTCGACGCATAAACTACATGCTCGACGGTTTGAAAGGCTCATCACTCTCTGAAAAAACCAAAGCCAACTACGAGGCTATCGGCAGAATGAACCGTGCTTGGATGTACTATCAGCTGGTTAGAGAGTATGGCGATGTACAATGGGAAGAGAACGTTATTCTCGACCCTAACGACGAAGCCGTTTATGGCGAGCGCACAGACCGTGATGTTGTTATGGATAAGGTTCTTGCCGACCTCGACTTTGCTATTGAGAATATCACAACAGCATCAAGCAAGGTGCTTTGGAGTAAAGACATGGCTCTTGCTATGAAGAGCGACATCTGCCTGTGGGAAGGTACATTCTGCAAGTATCGCACAGCTGCTGAGAATGGTAAGGCTGCCGATGCTACACGTGCAAAGAAGTATCTTGAAGAGAGTGTGAAGGCTTCTGAGGCTATCATCAACTCAAGAGCATACACCTTGAACGCTACTTACGGAAGCGTGTATAACTCACTCGACCTCAAGAACAACTCAGAGATAATCTTCTCACGTCACTACGAGAAAGACGTGCTCGCTCATGGTCTTCCAGACTACTGCTGCGGTTCTACAACACAAAGAGGTATCAGCAAGGATGCCATCGACGCATTCCTGTTCCTCGACGGAAAGCCAAAGGCTACAACCGCTCTCGACACCAACGACAAGGTAGTGAAGAATGAGGATAATAACTATTCTATCGCTCACCTGTTGAAGAACAAGGATAAGCGTCTGAGCGTGCTCATCGACTCTATCGTATGTTACAACGGTCATGGTTGGGTACGTAACGAGCCATCACCTGATGGTGCTCTTCCTGCCGAGATGACATCATGCACAGGTTACACTATTAAGAAGTACGACCAGCCTGCATTGCCACTCTACTATCGTACCAACACCACAACATGCTATACCGATGCTCCATTGTACTGGTATGCTGTAATTCTGTTGAACGAGGCTGAGGCAAAGGCAGAGCTTGGTACTATCACAGAGAGTGACCTTGATGCAACCGTTAACAAGTTGCTCAATCGTGCAGGTTTGCCAGCTATGACTCTCACACCAGAAGCTGACCCAGCAAACAACATGAACGTTAGCAACCTCATTTGGGAAATCCGTCGTTGCCGTCGTTGTGAGCTTATGTGCGACAACTGGTATCGTTACTGGGATTTGGTTCGCTGGCATCAGCTTGACAAGCTCGACAGCAACGAACACCCAAATATCAACCGTGGTATAAACCTTACAGGTGCTGACCAGACTGGCGTTAACGTTGACGCAAACGGATATATGATAGCTACATCAGCTACTCGTAGCTTCAATAAGAAGTACTATCTCTATCCTATTCCAACCAACGAGTTGAACCTTAACAAAGATCACATGACACAAAACTTAGGTTGGAATGAATAATAACAGACTTTTAACTTACTTATTAATTGCTGCCGGAGCCATGTGCTCTGGCAGTAATGTTCATGCTCAGATAGTAAAGAACGTAGATAAGCCCTACACACCTTCAAAGGGATTAATCAATAAACATATTGCCCTTTGGCAGAGTCACGGTTTATACTATGAGTTTTCAACTAACCGCTGGGAATGGCAGAGAGCTCGCCTTTTCCAAACCGTAGAGGATAAGTTCACACAGGGATTTGTGCTCCCCTATCTTGTGCCAATGCTCGAAAAGGCTGGTGCCTACGTGATGATGCCGAGAGAGCGCGACACCAACCCTTACGAGGTGATTGTTGATAATGACGGCAAGGAAGCCACATCGCCTTACAGCGAAACAAATGGCGTGAACTCATGGCAACAGGGAGTGGGAACAGGATTCGTGTATGCACGCAAAACATACAAAGACTTTGAGAACCCATTTAGCGAAGGAACATTCCGACAGACCGAAACCGTTTCAAGGAAGCAAGACGAGAGCTGCATTACATGGACTCCACAACTGCCCAAGAGTCGTAAATATGCTGTTTATGTGTCGTATAAAACAACATTGAACAGCACTCAGGATGCGCTCTACACCGTGTATCACAAGGATGGTGTAACTCGCTTCAAGGTTAACCAAACAATGGGCGGTGGCACATGGATATATCTTGGTACATTCGATTTTGAACAAGGCACAAAGGGCAAGGTAGTTCTCTCAAACCTTTCAAAGACTAAGGGGAAGATTGTTACTGCCGACGCCGTGAAATTTGGTGGAGGTATGGGAAATATAGCCCGTTCGAGCGACGGTACAAAAATATTCGCCTATACCAAAGGCAGCAGCGACAAGGAAGTGCAAGACCGAAACGAATGGCAACCTGCATTGGATCTTGAGCCTGAAGTGAGCGGCTATCCACGCTTTGAAGAAGGTGCACGCTACTATATGCAATGGGCTGGTATCCCCGATAGCGTGTATTCACCATCACACGGAATGAACGATTATACCGACGACTACAGAAACCGTGGGCTGTGGGTGAACTATCTTGCTGGTGGAACAAAGGCTTGTCCCGACACAAAGGGCTTGAACATTCCTATTGATCTCTCGTTTGCCTTCCACACCGATGCAGGAACAGTAAACGGCGATTCTATCATTGGAACATTAGGAATCTACGACACTAAGAAATATAACGGCAAGTTTGCCGACAGCACTTCGCGCGATGCCAACAGAGTGTTCTGCGACATGATAATGACAAGCATCACCAACGACCTGAGAGCACAGGTGGAACCAAAATGGACTCGCAGAGACATGCGCGACAGCCGCTATTTCGAGGCATGGTCACCACGAGTTCCTGCAATGTTGCTCGAACTTATGAGTCACGAAAACTTTGCTGATATGCGCTATGGTCTCGATCCACGTTTCGGCTTCACCGTGAGTCGTGCCATATATAAAGGTATGCTTCGCTTCCTTAGCGAGCGCTATGGCTACAGCTATGTGGTGCAGCCTTTGCCTGTTGACAATTTCTCGGCTGTACTGAACAAGAAGAACCAGGTGAAACTAAGTTGGCAAGCTGTTGCCGACACTCTTGAGCCTACGGCAGTTGCCGAACGCTATATAGTGTATAAGCGCATTGGCGATGGCGATTTCGACAACGGAACCATCGTGAAGAAAAACTCCTTCGTGTGCAATATTCCAACCGACGAGGTTGTGAGTTTCAAGGTTACAGCCATCAACAAGGGTGGCGAGAGTTTCCCATCAGAAGTGCTCTCTGTGGGCATAAACTCAAAATCAACACAGAAACCACTACTTGTTATCAACGGATTCAACCGCATAAGCGCACCCGATGACTACCGTAGCAGCGACGATAAGGAAGCAGGATTCCTTGCCGACTACGACAATGGTGTGCCCTATCAGGAAATGATAACCTACGTGGGTAAGATGAAGGAATTTCGCAGAGCCATTCCTTGGACTCACGATGATGCCTCTGGCTTTGGCGACAGCTATGGAAACTATGAGAAGATGGTTATCAAAGGCAACACCTTTGACTATCCTGTCCTTCACGGAAAGGCTATCATGAAAGCAGGCTACAGTTTTGTTTCGGTATCACGCAACGCTCTTGAAAGCATTAATGTAAACCCAGAAGACTATTCTGCCATCGACCTCATTTTGGGCAAACAGAAACAGTCGAAATACGGTAGAGAGGGTTTGCATCCACTTGCTTTCAAAACATTCGACGACAAGTTACAAGAAGTGATAACCAACTACTGCAAGGCTGGCGGAAGAGTATTTGTTTCGGGAGCTTTCGTTGGCACCGACCTATGGCAAAACCGACTTGTTGAAGGCAAGAAATCAGACAAAGACTTTGCACAGAACATTCTAAAATACAAATGGCGCGAGGACAAAGCTACATGCGAAGACGGCATCAAGTTTGTGTCATCTCCTCTCACAAACCAGAAAAGCATGTTCACATTCTGGAACAAACCAAATGAAGAATCATACGTTGTGGAATCTCCCGATGCCATCGACCCTGCCGACGATTGTGCCTACACCGCATTCAGATACACCGAGAACAATATGAGTGCAGGTGTAGTGTTCCGTGGTAATGGTACTGACAACTGGCGAACCGTGGTTCTTGCGTTCCCATTCGAATCAGTAAAGGACAATGCTGTGAGAGACGATATCATGCAAAAGGTATTGGATTTCTTGTTCAAATAATGCGGTATATACAAAAACTAACTATTCATAAAAGAAAGGCAAACAATATGAAAGAACATTCTCGTATTTTAGCTATTGACATTTTACGTGGGCTCACCATTGCCGGCATGATATTAGTAAACAACCCTGGAGGTGGCGAAGAAAACAGCTATGCCCCACTTCTGCATGCCGATTGGTTTGGGCTCACTCCCACCGACCTCGTTTTTCCATCGTTCATGTTCATCATGGGTATAACAACCTATCTGTCGCTAAGGAAATTCAATTTCTCGTGGTCGTGGCTGTGCGCCCGAAAAATTGCAAAGCGAGCTTTCTTGCTGTGGGCAATAGGTATCGCTATATCATGTTGTATCATGCTCTCACGAGGAGGCATCGATTGGGCACACCTTAGAATACTTGGTGTGCTGCCCCGACTTGGTATATGCTACGGACTGGCTGCAGCCATTGCTCTGTCAGTAAAGCACAAGTTCATTCCATGGCTCATAGTTATAATGTTTACAGCCTACTACTTAATACTTGAACTTGGCAACGGATATGCTCACGACGCAACTAATATCATTGCCATCGTTGACGATGCTATTCTTGGCAACAATCATGTGTATAAATGGGAAACACCTGATCCCGAAGGCTTACTAAGCACAATACCAGCATTAGGTCATGTGCTCATTGGCTTCTGCGTGGGTAAGGTGCTTACAAACCTTAATACCCTCGACGAGAAGATTGAGCGCCTCTTCATGTATGGAACATTATTGCTCTTTGCAGGTTATCTGCTACAATACCTTTGCCCTATAAGCAAGAAACTGTGGACACCAACATTTGCTATGGTTTGCTGCGGTTTTGGTGCTCTATTCCTTGCCCTGCTCACAATAGGCATCGACAAAAAAGGCAATCAGCAAAGCAAAGTCGTTACATTCTTCCAAGTGTTTGGAGTAAACCCATTAGCATTATATGTCATTTCCGACTTGCTGCTCATTCCACTATCAATACTTCCAATATGTGGTGGAAGCACCATACAACAAGTAACCTATGACGCTTTCTCTGCCATCCTACCATTAAAAGCAGCATCACTTGCCTGGGCTATAATCTATGTGCTTATCAACTGGACTATTGGCTACTGGATGTATAAAAAGAAAATCTACATAAAACTGTAGAAGAATAACCATTCAAGGGGTTGGACAGCAAAAAACGAAGCTCCGACACACCGTCCAACCCCTTGGACAGCAAAAACAACAAAGTTGAGATAGAAAAAATCCCCAAACAAAGCGTTAGCGATGTTGGGGATTTTTTTATTGCGCAAAAAGATTATTTCTTGATAAGCTGAACAACATTCTCAACATGAGGAGTATGTGGGAACATATCCACTGGTTGAACCTGAGCAACCTTGTATTTGGCATCAAGAAGTTGAAGGTCGCGTGCCTGAGTAGCAGGATTACAACTTACATAAACAATTCGCTCAGGAGCTGCATTGAGAATAACGTTAACAACATCGGGGTGCATACCAGCACGTGGAGGGTCAGTAATAATAACCTCAGGACGACCATGCTTGGCAATAAACTCGTCGGTAAGGATATCCTTCATGTCGCCAGCATAGAACTCGGTATTGGCAATATTGTTAATCTGAGAATTTACCTTTGCATCCTCAATAGCCTCAGGAACATACTCGATACCTATCACGTGACGTGCTTTCTTTGCAACGAAGTTAGCGATAGTTCCTGTACCTGTGTAAAGGTCGTAAACAAGTGGTTTGTTTTGCTCGCTTGCATCGCCCAAGGCAAACTCACGGGCTACACAATACAGGTGGTAAGCCTGATCGGTATTTGTTTGATAGAAACTCTTTGGACCAACCTTGAACTTCAAATCCTCCATTGTTTCGTAGATAAACTCTGTGCCCTTGAAAACAGATAGTTCGAGATCGCCAAAGGTGTCGTTCCCCTTCTGATTATCAACATATAGCAATGAGGTTATCTCTGGGAATGTGTCGGCAACATGCTGCAACAAATCTTTAGCACGCTCATCGTCGCCCTCTTCATCATAATGGAACTGGATGAGAAGCATCAACTCGCCTGTATTTGAGTCGCGGAACATAAGATCGCGCAAGAGTCCGTGCTGACCACGGATATCATAGAACGTCATGCCTTTCTCTACGGCATACTCATAGATATCGTTGCGAATCTTGTTCACGATATCATTCATCAACCAGCATTTCTTTATTGGATAAATCTTATCAAAAGCACCTGTGATGTGGAATCCTATTCCTGACTCTGTCAAGCCCTGTCCTTCTGGCATAGCTGCAAGTTCCTCGCTGGTGTACCAACGCTTGTTGGCACAGCCAAACTCAAGCTTGTTGCGATATTCAAATATCTTCTGACTACCCATGATTGTGTGGAACTCTGGCAGTTCCACCTTTCCTATTCGCGTGAGCTGATCGTGAATCTGCTGCTGCTTAGCTTTCAACTGTTCCTCATAAGGAAGATTCTGCCACTTGCAGCCTCCGCAGATGCCGAAATGCTCGCAAACAGGAGTGGCACGAACATCGCTCAACTTTTGGAAGTTAACAACTTTTCCTTCCATGAACGAACGTTTCTTCTTGACAATCTGCACATCGACAACATCGCCAGGAACACAGAAAGGAACAAACACCACCTTGTCCTCATGATGGAAAAGGCATTTACCCTCGGCAGCAACACGCTCTATGGTGACACCTTCGAGAATGGGATATGGTTTACGTTTTCTACTCATTTTCTATTTTTTAATTTCTGATGCAAAAGCAGCCAAGCCACCCTTACCTGTTTCCTTATACAGGGATGGAAGGTCGTGACCGGTTTTCTTCATCACGCTTACCACGCGGTCGAAGCTAACGGAATGATGACCATCACTAAAGGCAGCATATAGCTGGGTATCGAAAGCACGGGCGGCAGCAAAGGCATTACGCTCTATACATGGAATCTGCACCAATCCACACACAGGGTCGCAAGTCATTCCAAGATGGTGTTCAAGCCCCATCTCAGCCGAATATTCTATCTGTGCCGGACTACCGCCAAAGAGCTGACAGCTGGCAGCCGAAGCCATAGCACAGGCTACACCCACCTCACCCTGACAACCAACATCGGCACCTGATATAGATGCGTTTCGCTTAGCCACATTACCAAACAAGGCTGCCGTAGCAAGGGCATGGAGAATACGAATCTCGCTAAACTGATGAGCCTTTGACAAATGATACAGAACAGCAGGCACTACACCACATGAGCCACAGGTTGGAGCGGTAACAATTGTTCCTCCAGCTGCATTCTCCTCACTTACGGCAAGAGCATAGGCAAAGACAAGACCACGACTCTGCAGACTGGGTTTATAGCCCGATGCTTTGACATAATAGGTACTTGCCTTACGAGGAAGGTTCAGCGGACCAGGAAGAACACCTTCGTGATGAAGTCCGTTTTCTACCGATTGCTGCATCTTGTGCCACACCTCAAGCAGAAAATCCCATATCTCCTTGCCCTCGTAAGCCTCAACATATTCCCAATAGCTTCTACCATTATCGTAGCACCATTGCTGAATGTCGCGCAGAGTGTTAAGAGGATAAACCTCACGGGTTTGAAGACTGTCTTTGTCGCCTTCAGACAAAGCACCACCTCCCACGCTGTAAACAGTCCATTCACCTTGAAGAACCTTATTGGAATCAAAAGCCTTAAAGGTCATCCCATTAGGATGAAAAGGAAGAAAGATGTGAGGTTGCCAATCTATCTCTGTTGGAGCCTTAGGCTGAAGGATATCAAGTATAGCCACATCAGTTTGGTGTCCCTTTCCCGTTGCAGCCAACGAGCCATAGAGTGTAACCTCGTAAGAGGCTGCATCAGGATACTTTTCAGCAAAGATGATAGCTGCTTTCTGAGGTCCCATAGTGTGACTGCTTGATGGACCTTTGCCAATGCGATAAATTTCCTTTATTGACTCCATACTTTCTATTTTGCTGCAAAGTTACGTAAAGTCGAGAGAAATGCAAAATGAAAGCTTGCTTTTATTTTCATTTCCGAGACAAAGTAACTTCGGTGAAGCCAAAGTTACGTAAAAACGAAAGCAGAACAAAATAAACCTGTTTATTTTTTATGCTGAGTGCATTATAACTTATCTAAAGTTAACTGAAGTTTCGTAAGTGAATA
>DGRY01000039.1:269-5968 GCA_002391185.1 Prevotella sp. UBA4376 | reverse complement strand
TACCAATCTTACGATGGTCGCGCTTCTTTGCCTCTTCAAGCATCACGAGATACTCATCAAGCATCTTCTTCTTTGGAAAACTGATACCGTAGATACGAGTCATCTGTTCACGCTTAGCATCACCACGCCAGAAAGCACCAGCAACACTTGTGATCTTAACTGCCTTAATGCAGCCTGTTGATGTGAGGTGAGGACCAGCACAGAGGTCGGTAAAATTGCCCTGTGTATATGTTGTGATGGTACCATCCTCAAGATCTTGAGAGATGTGTTCCACCTTATACTGCTGACCATCAGCCTCAAATTCCTTGATAGCATCAGCCTTAGCAACCTCACGGCGAACAACAGCCTCATCCTTCTTGGCGAGTTCCATCATCTTTGCTTCAATCTTAGGGAAATCATTCTCTGAGATTACCTGACCTTCAGCAGGCATCACGTCATAGAAGAATCCATTCTCGATAGCAGGACCGAATCCGAACTGGATACCAGGATAAAGTTCCTTTAAAGCCTCAGCCAACAAATGCGCTGAAGTGTGCCAGAAAGTGTGCTTACCCTGCTCGTCTTCAAACTTATATAGAGCAATGGTAGAGTCCTCATTGATAGGACGATTCAGTTCTACTGTTTCACCATTAACACCGCAAGATACAACGTTGCGAGCGAGAGCCGGTGAAATACTCTCGGCGATTTGAAAGCCAGTTACGCCCTGTTCATATTCACGAACAGAACCGTCTGGAAATGTGATTTTAACCATATTACAAATTAGTTTTATTTAATCGATGACAAAAGTAACACTTATTTTTGAGATAGGATAACGTTTATACAAAAATTATTTGTTTTCCTGGAAGTGTTTCATAACAGCATAGGCATTGTAAAGTCCCAATTCGCCAGCCTTGCTCAAGTCGCTAAGCCCACCCTCTTTGTCGTTATCAAATATTCTTGTCAAGCCGCGGTTGTAATATGCTTCGGCAAAGGAGGCATTCTTCTGTATGGCTCTATTATAATAAGGTATAGCCTGAGCATAATCGTTGACCGAAGCATACAGACTGCCTAAATTATATAGAATAATGCTGTTATCGGCATCAAGTTCAAGAGCCTTTTTAAAGTCTTCAATAGCCTTGTGTAGAATTATCTGATTGTCCATATTACCCACACCTGAGGTATAAGACATCATCAAAGCCTGACAGACTCCACGCTGCCAATAACCTAGCATAGAAGTACTATCTATAGCAACATAGTCAGAAAGGTCGTTAATAGCATCATTATAGTCATGAACAACAGTCTGAGCCACAGCACGTTGCAGCAGATAATCACATGCTTTATCTATAATGTGCGTACTTGATATTCTCGCAGAAAGCGTATCAATAAGAGCAAACAATTTCTTCGACTCTTCTGCATCAAGTTTAGCTTGATGACATGATAGATAAAACACCGAAAGAGGTTTGTTACTTACATTAAATTCATCAATGCTATTATCGGTAAGATTATATTCCTTAATACCATTCTTATAAGGATAATAAGAAATGGCAAACATTGGCATGAGTTCAATATCGACCTTGCGATTCTGCACATTACCACGATATTCGTTTTTGTATTGAGGTGTTGAAACATCATCATCAAGAACAACCCAACGGTCGTATTTTTCAACATCAACATCACTCATCTTGCGAACCTGACGCAACTTTGCCTTGCTCCATCTTTGCTGCACACCAAGATGTTTATCCATCTGAGCCTTGAATACACGAAATTCATCAAGTTCTGCTTTTGCCGTCATCCCAAGTCGACGATAACATTTGGCACGAGCAAGCAGACCTGTCCAGAAGTTAGGAAACTTACCTATAACCCGCGTGTAATCACGGATAGCCTCCTTATAACTACCTGTTTTATCCAACAGAATTGCACGGTTATAAAGAGCAAGAAGATTATCTGGCTCAAGTCTGAGCACAAAATTAAAATCTTGTATAGCACGGTTGTCGTCACCAAGATTTTGTCTTAACAATCCTCTGTTGTAGTGTGCCAGAAAGTTGTTAGGATCCATATCTATAGCCTTATCATAGTCGTTCATGGCTCCACGCAATCGATTAAGATTTACACGTGCCATAGCTCTATAGGCATAGTTGTTTACCACATTGGGGGTATAATGAATAGCCTTGGTGAAGGCATCCTCGGCTGTTTTCCATGATTTGCGTTGCATATTAAGTCTACCTACTATCGACCACAGGTTACCATCGTATGGATTCACCTTCAACGTGCGTTCAAGCCAACGCGAAGCATTTACTGTATCGTTGGCATTAAGATATATCTCGGTCATCAAGCCATAGGCGTTAGGAAAATCGGGCCACCTATTTATAATATATTGCAACTGACTGCGACACGAATCGGCTTCCTTGTTCTTGTAGTAGGCATAGGCACGATTGAACCAATAACCTTTGTCGTCAGGATAAAGTCTCAATGCCTTGTCGTAATCGGCAATAGCATCAGCATATCGTTTCAAGTTGATGCGTACCTCGGCACGCCCGCTAAAGATTTGATGAACATAAGGATTAAGATCTATGGCTTTAGAAAGGTCGTTGTCGGCGCCTACAAAATCACCAAGCAATTCCTTAGCTATGCCTCGATAAAACCACGGGCGATACAGATAAGGTTTACTGGCTATAATATTGTTGAAATGCTGGATAGCTACAACATAATCACTATTATCCATAGCTATCTGTCCCGACAAGAGCAGTCGGTCGGTATTATACTGTGCCTTTAGGCCCATTACCGACAAAACAAAAATCACAACTGCTACAAGTCTGCGAGACATTTCTCTTTATTCTTTTTATTTGCGTACCGCCTTTGTGCGGTAGCTACATTGGAATTTTCCTTTCAGCAAATTTTTCAGTTTGCTTTGTATAATCTGCTTACGGAAAGGTGTAAGATGATCAATATACATTTTTCCTTCGAGATGATCAAACTCATGCTGCATCACACGAGCCAGATATCCGTCAACCCACTCATCGTGCTCCTCGAAATTTTCATCCTGATACTTCACATGAATACGGCTGTAACGGGTAACGTTCTCTGAAAGACCTGGCAGCGAAAGGCACCCTTCCTCCATTGTTTCTTTCTTCGACTTATCGTCAACTTCAACGATATGAGCGTTGATATAAGTTTTTCTGAAATCCTTGTATTCGGGCAGGTCTTCACTCAACACATTAAGGTCTATAACCACAAGTCGAATAGCCTTACCTATCTGTGGAGCAGCGAGTCCCACACCATTGCTGTGGTCAAGCGTTTCCCACATATTTTCAATAAGTTCCTTAAGTTCAGGATACTCAGGAGTAATGTCTTCAGCAACCTTTCTCAATACAGGCTGACCGTAAATATAAATTGGTAATATCATTTAATTCTTAATGTTCTCGTTTATCTACGACTTTGCATATAGTCTTGTAGAATAATTGTAGCCGAAATGGCATCCACAAGCCCCTTATTCTCTCTTCGAGTACTTTTCTTCACGCCGCTGTCTATGATTGCACGATGAGCGATAACCGATGTGAAGCGCTCATCATAATAATCTATAGGAATCTCTGGATGTATCTTTCTCCATCTGTTGTAGAAATTCTCCACACGCGCAAGATTCTCACTCGGTTTCCCGTTAGGCTGTGTAGGGCGTCCTATCACTATGCGCTCCACGGGTTCTTTCTTGATGTAATTTTCAAGATAGTCAAAAAGCGTAGCGGTTGCCACAGTCTCAAGCGGATTAGCAATAATCTGCAAAGGGTCTGTAACGGCAAGCCCCGTACGCTTCTTACCAAAATCTATTGAGAGTATTCTCATTATTTCTTATACAGAAGCCATGCATCAGGATACTTTGCGCGGAAAGAATCGCGGCTACGAACAGCATCGCTCTTAGAATCAAAGCTGCTACCTACAACACGATAGAGATTGCGTTCTTCGTTCTTAACGATTGAGGCGTTATAACCATCATTGTTCAATGTATTCTGCAAGCCCTCGGCATTAGCCTTGAGAGAGAAAGAACCAACAACGACACCAAATGTCTTTACTGCAGGACCTGCAACAACAGAGAAACTCTCTGTGCGCACTACTGCGTTATCTGAATTATCAACTACTTTTGTCTGATCAGCTGGCTTCTGCTGCAAAGGTGCTACTACAGGAGCTGTTGTCTGTGGCTGTTCTGCAGCCTGCTGGTTCTCCTGAGCCATTGCCTTTTCATAAGCCTTCTTGTATGCACTTTCACTTGATTTACAACTTGTGAAAGTCAAAGCAACGCACATTCCTGCGCACAATACCAAATACTTCTTCATAATTAAATTGTTTTTATAGAATTATACTATTTACATTTTATCTGGCGAAGATACAAATTATCTACAAAAAATAAGAAGAATGTGCGCATAAAGTTTGTTAAATGAGACAAACTTACATTATTTAACAAAAAAATATACATCTAGAGCAACAAATAATCAAAACTTTACCTATATTTGCAGTATTGGCACATAGATTTGCCAGATTACAAAATTGTTTAATCCATTAAAATAAAACAAGATTATGAAAACATTAGGTTACATTGGAGCTTTCCTTGGCGGAGCCGTTGCAGGCGCAGCACTTGGACTATTGCTCGCACCAGAGAAGGGAACTGACACTCGTAATAAGATTACAGAAGCTGTTGACGATTTTTGTCAGAAACACAATATCAAGCTCACACGCAAAGAGGTTGCCGACCTTGTTGACGACATTAAGGACGCTACCCCAGATGTAGAATAAAAGTATTAAAAAAGGGTTCATCTTGTTTAGCACCGATAAAAACATAGAGACCATTGGACAGCTTGTTGAGGTAGTTCGCCACTACATCGGACTACAGTCAGAGTATGTGCGACTCGACATCGTTGACAAAATCGTGAAACTCTTCACGGTTCTCATCATGGCAGCCATTATAGGCATTCTGTTGCTCACAGCTTTGATATACCTTAGCTTCGCTGCCGCTTTTGCTCTTTCCACGCTTGTGGGACAAGCCGAAGCATTCTGTATCGTGGGCGGATGTTACGTTATATTACTATTACTGTGCATCACCTACCGTCACCAATGGATAGAGAAGCCTCTTGTGCAATTTCTCGCCAGTTTATTATTAAGTAAGTAATGGAAAACGTCAATTCATACAAATCCATCAACGATATCCGCTTGCGCAAGGAAATGCTGCGTAATGATATTCTAAAGGACAGCCAGAAGATTGAAATACTCTGGAAGAGTCTCTTTGAGCCTTCAGAAGCTTTTTCAAGGAAAGCGACGCCATCACAACGCTTCAGCGGCTTACTTAACACCGGTGCAGGAATTCTTGATGGCTTGATTCTTGGTTGGAAACTATACCGAAAGTTTAAGAAATAATTAAACATAACACATAACAAAAGAGGCTTCACAATTTGTGGAGCTTTTTTTGTGTTTCATTGATATTTCTATCTCATTTTCATACAAAATGCCCTAAAAGCATCTCGAAACCATCTCGAAGGCATCTCGGAACCATATCGAAGGAATATAAAAGTATTTTAAAAGTAAAAATACAATACACAAAGACGACTCATAAAAAAGTAATTTTTGAAAATCATATCAAAGAGAACAGAGATTCAAAAGGCGAAATATACTAACAAAACATTAAAGTGCATTTTCACACTACAGACAAAACAAAAAAAAGGAGTACCGCTGTACTCCAA
>DGRY01000039.1:0-186 GCA_002391185.1 Prevotella sp. UBA4376 | reverse complement strand
CTATGAAAAACACATTGCAAATATACACATTATTAAATTAACCTGCAAGTTTTCTTCAACCATAACTCACAGATATATAATTATTTAACGGCTTTCTAATATTTTTAGCATTACATAATACTTTAACCTAACTTAAGGACTACATCTTATATTTCTTACTTTTTATTTCTTTTTTATCATTTTCTT
>DGRY01000129.1 GCA_002391185.1 Prevotella sp. UBA4376 | reverse complement strand
TAACGTCAGCGATTACGATGCTATAGAAAGCATAGTTCTTACGACCGCCGCGCTGTAATCTGATTTTTGTTGCCATTTTAAATAATTTATTAATTAGGTTTGAATTTTATGCTGTCAACTCGTAACAGCGGGTGCAAAGGTAGTGCTTTTTGTTGAAAATGAGCTACTTAGTGCTTGTTTTTCATTTACTAATTAGGGATAATTAACAAAAATGGACCCCAAGCATCACGCCTGAGGTCCACCAACAACACAAACACAAATATGTTGAGCTTTGAATGCTCAACTATTGAATAATAAATACTGAAGATTGAAGGGTTCTCCAAATACTAACTACACTGACGCGTCCACTCTGTCAGTGAAAATTCCTCCCGTCGGTCAGAGAATCTCTTCTTTATTCAATATTCAATAGTTGAAGGCTCATTTTAACGGTCACTCAACGTTTTCTGCCATTTCCAAGCTGATGCAAGAACATCTTCGAGAGGAGTGTCGGCACTCCAGCCAAGAATCTTGTTTGCCTTTGAGCAGTCACCCCATATCTTTTCGATATCACCTTCACGACGTGGACCAAACTTCCAGTTAAGTTTCACCCCAGTAGCTTTTTCAAAGGTCTGCACAATCTCAAGGGTTGAGTTTCCACGACCAGTACCGATATTGAAATAGTCGATGGCTGGAGAATCTGCATCGTCAAGAACACGGCGCATAGCTGCTACGTGTGCCTTTGCAAGGTCAACAACATATATGTAATCGCGAATACATGTACCATCAGGAGTATTGTAGTCGTTACCAAAGATTGTGAGCTGTTCACGGATGCCTGCAGCTGTCTGTGTAACATAAGGGATGAGGTTATTTGGTACTCCGTTAGGAAGTTCACCAATCAAAGCAGATGGATGGGCACCTATTGGGTTGAAATATCTTAGTAAGATGCTCTTTATAGGAGCTCCACTATGAATATAGTCGTAGATTATCTGCTCGTTCACCTCTTTTGTGTTGCCATAAGGTGATGTTGCTTTCTGGTGAGGTGCGTTCTCTGTTACAGGGAGATTCTCAGGTTTGGGCTGTCCATATACAGTGCAACTTGATGAGAAAATGATGCCTTTTACATCATATTGTGGCATAAGCTCAAGCAGATTGATGAGCGAAACAATATTGTTACGATAATACAGAAGTGGTTTTTGCACACTCTCTCCAACTGCTTTTGAAGCTGCAAAGTGAATGATACCGTCTATCTGTGGGTATTTTTTGAAGACACGCTCTGTAGCTTCTTTGTCACGCAAGTCGATCTGTTCAAAAGCAGGGCGTATGCCTGTTATCTTCTCTATTCCATCGAGTACTTCAATTTTTGAATTGCTGAGATCGTCAACAACAACAACCTGGTAACCAGCTTCAATAAGTTCAACTGTGGTGTGACTTCCAATGAAGCCTGTTCCACCAGTAACAAGAATTGTCTGTTTCATAAGTAAGTTATTATTTGCCTCTCCCATCCATCCACGAAGGGGATGGACTAACCAACTGGACAACGCAGCAGAAAACAACCTGTTAAGTCATCATTCTACATTAGCCTCTCTGTAGTAGTTTGGAGGGAATAAGATGTTAATTTTTATTTGCACGCAAAATTAATAATTTTTTCTCAAAGGAACGACATAGAATCATTTTTTTCTTACATGTTTATACAATTCCACGAGTTCTGCCCTATTTACCCCCATACTGACAAGGCGGTCGAGTTCATCTTTTGCCTCTTTTTTACGTTTTAGGAGAATGAGCAAGTCAATGCGATTAAGAATATAATCGTGATTCTTTGAGTCGTGCTTCATAGCTTGTGTATAGTCTTCGAGTGCAAGTTCAAGAAATCCTCTCTCTTTCTCTATACCACCACGTGCAGCATAAGCAATAGCGCTATCAGGAAACTGGTTTACAAGGCGATTAATGCCGTCGAGAGCCTCGGTATAATGCTTATCTTTTTGATTGAGCAAAGCCAATCCGAGTTGCCCATCGAAATTGCCGGGAACGATAGCAAGAAAGTTGTGATAGTCAAGACGCGCAAACTTATATCTGCCAAGTTTGGTGTTTACAAAGGCTCTATAATATAATCCCGCAACATTCTGAGGATCAAGAAAAAGCACCTTGTCGAGGTCGTCCTTGGCATAGCTCCATTGTTCAAGCTGTATGTTCCACGACACTTTCTTTATGCGTAAATCAATACTGTCGGGATGATATGCAAGTTCGTCGGTAGCCTGTTTCAATGAGTCCTTCAGCGACTGCAGCGACTGGCTATAGGATGTAACCGAAACAAGCATCAATATTAATGTAGTAAAAAGAGTTTTCATAGCGTCAAAGATAAAACAAAAAAGCGAGGAAACATCATATTTCCTCGCTTCTTATTATAGTTTAACTCCCTTTATGCCTTCTTGATATAATCAACTATCCACTCTCCCACTTCGATAGTGCCATAGGCCTTACCGCCTTCTACCTGAATTTCAGGTGTGCGCACGTTGGCATCAAGACTTGCGTCAACAGCCTCGCGGATGAGTGCTCCTTCCTTGGTTAATCCAAAATGTTCGAGTAACATAGCAGCCGAAAGAATCTGTGCTACAGGGTTGGCAAGATTCTTACCTGCAGCCTGTGGCCATGATCCATGAACAGGTTCAAACAGTGGTGTGTGCTCGCCAAGTGATGATGATGGCTGCAAGCCCATAGAACCAGTGATACATGATGTTTCGTCGGTAAGAATATCACCAAAGGTGTTCTCGGTAACAATAACATCAAAGAATGTTGGTTCTGTGAGAACACGCATAGAGGCATTGTCTATAAACATATAGTCGGTAGTTACCTCAGGATACTGTGGTTCCATCTCCTTAGCAATCTGGCGCCACAGACGTGATGAAGCAAGCACGTTTGCCTTATCAACAACAGTAAGGTGTTTCTTGCGCTTCATAGCATATTCAAAAGCCACCTTCAAGATACGCTCAATCTCAGGACG
>DGRY01000112.1 GCA_002391185.1 Prevotella sp. UBA4376 | reverse complement strand
CTGTCATTACGTTAACAGCACCGAGTTCTGTTACCTGACCAACCTCGAAACCTTCGAGACCTGCCTTTGTCTCCTCCTCGAACAACTGCTCGTAAGAAGGATTGTGAGCGATTACTGTAGAACCAGTAATGCCATACTTTGTCAAATCCAAATTTGCCATTGTTTTAAAATGTATTTTAAGTTGTGAACTAATTCCTTTTACCTGAGTGATAATAATCACTTTTCTCTTTACCGCCCGCAAAGATATAGAAAAAGTGTTGAAACGCCAACTTTTACAAATAGAAAAAGCAAATTCTAAAATCTTTTTTGGTTAAAGAATACAAAATAACAAATCTATCCAACTTTTTTGTAAAACACACATTACAAAACAACGTTCATTATTTTAATAGGTGTAATTAATGCTCATATTTATTTTGATATTTCACTAATTTAGAGTACTTTTGCGCCTAACAAACGCGGTATTTTTTATGAAAGTTATTAATTTTTCCGAACAAAACAGCATCATCAACCAGTACATGGCAGAGATGCGCGATGTTGAATATCAAAAGAATCGTCTTCTATTTCGTAACAACATTGAACGCATTGGTGAATTTGAAGCTTTTGAAATCTCTAAAACATTGAACTACAAAGAGAAAGAGATTACTACACCCCTTGGAATTTCAAAAGTAAGCGTACCTACTGACAAGGTTGTACTTGCAACCATTTTTAGAGCAGGATTGCCTTTTCACAACGGTTTTCTAAATATCTTTGACAAAGCAGGCAACGCTTTTGTTTCTGCTTATCGCGAATACAAAGATGAAGCGCATCATGAAGTAGGTATTCACGTAGAATATCTTGCCACACCAAGCATCGACGAGAAAACACTTATCATCGCCGATCCTATGCTTGCCACTGGCGGTAGCATGGAATTAGGTTACAAGGCTTTCCTCACCAAGGGAACACCAAAGAAAATCCACGTGTGCTGCGTGATTGCAACACCCGAAGGTATTGAGCACATCAAGAAAACGTTCCCAGAGGACAAGACCACTATCTGGTGTGCAGCCATCGACCCTGGCATGAACGAGCACAAATACATCGTTCCTGGCTTTGGCGATGCTGGCGACCTCTGCTACGGAGACAAAATATAAGTTTGGAATTACGAATGTGGAATGTGGAATTAAATTAATTCGTAATTCTACATCTCACATTCCACATTTCACATTCCACACTCCTAATTTTACTCCACAGTCCAAATATCATTAGTTTCAAGAAGTTCGGCAAAAGTGTGGTAATTCTTCTTTTCCTTAACTTCTTCCAACTGCATATTTAATGCTTCATCATAAGTGGGAGCAACAACATCACGAATAACACCTAATGCCACAGGAAAACCATGCTCATTATCCATCATGGCTAATTTCAGTTGCAAAGTATCATCTTCGCAATGAGCATCGTGAACAAGAATATCATCTATCGTCACACCATTTTCGCCTATCTTAACCACTTTTAAGCCAAAGCCTTCCTGCATAAGCCCAAACTCATTGTTTTCACCAAACACCAATGGTTTGCCATGCTCCACATATATTGCATTTTTGGTTCTTCCCTCCTTAGTGTATATAGGCTCATAGCAACCATTATTAAAAATCATGCAATTTTGCAGCACCTCTACAACAGAAGCGCCCTTATGATGATACGCCGCCTTCAGCACCTCAACAGTATGATTACCATCATTGGCAACAGTACGTGCAAAGAAATGGCCTCGTGCGCCAAATGCCAGCTCGGCTGGACGGAACGGATCTTCCACAGTACCGTAAGGACTCGATTTCGACACAAAGCCACGAGGACTGGTTGGCGAATACTGACCTTTAGTAAGTCCGTAGATACGATTGTTGAGCAGAATCATATTGATATCTATATTTCTGCGGTTAGCATGAATAAAATGGTTACCACCAATGGCAAGTCCATCACCATCGCCCGAAATCTGCCAAACGGTAAGTTTTGGATTCACCACCTTAACACCGGTAGCAATTGCTGCTGCACGACCATGAATAGTCTGCATAGCATAAGTATTCATGTAATAAGGCAGACGACTTGAGCATCCAATACCACTGATAACTGCTGTCTCATAGGGAGGAACTCCGATTTCTGCCATTGCCTTCTGCAAGGAAGCAAGAAAGAAATGATCTCCACAGCCAGGGCACCAACGTGGCTGCCCTTTCTTGAAATCTTTTGCTGTATATTCTGTCATGGTTGTATTCTTTTTCTGTGTTTTTATCCTATAACCTTCTTAAACGCATCCACAAGGTTTTCAACCTTGAAAGGCTGCCCTTTCACTTCATTAAACTGATAAGGCACAAACGAATCGACCTTAGCACGAAGATAAGAAGCAAACTGCCCGAGATTCTCTTCACACACAATCACTTTCTTGTAGCGTTTCAGCACCTCTTCAGTATTTCGAGGTAATGGATTTATAAATTCAAAATGAGCCAAAGCCACATGATAGTCCTCGGCACGCATCACCTGCATAGCTGAAAAGAGATGACCATAGGTGCCACCCCAACCAACTATAAGCAGTTCAGCATCATCCTCATCACCTTCCACACGCAGGTTAGGAACCTCTATGCGCTCCACCTTGCCACGGCGTTCATGAACCATCATATCATGATTCTCAGGATTATTGCTGATTGCTCCAGTATGCTCGTCCTTTTCAAGACCGCCAAGAATATGTTCATACCCCTCGATACCAGGCACAGCCCAATAGCGAGCCAGCGTTGCAGGATCACGCTCATAAGGAGTATAGCGGTCTTTCATCTGCGAAGTAACAACATGTGGATGAATCTTCCCCAACTCACCTTTTATAGGCAATCGCCATGCTGCAGAGCCATTAGCTATAAAAGCATCTGTGAGCAACACAACAGGTGTTACATGCTCAACAGCTATCTTACAAGCCCAAAAGGCAGCAGTAAAGCAGTCGGTAGGACTCTTTGGAGCTATCACAGGCATCGGACTCTCGCCATTTCGTCCATATAGCACCTGCAGAAGATCGGTCTGCTCGGCTTTGGTAGGCAAACCTGTAGAAGGTCCGCCACGCTGCACATCAATCACCACAAGAGGAAGCTCGTCCATAACTGCAAGGTTTATAGCTTCCGACTTCAAACAAATTCCAGGGCCCGATGTAGAAGTAACACCTAAGGCACCCGCAAAACTTGCACCAATAGCCGAAGCACATGCGGCAAGTTCATCTTCTGCCTGAACAGTAATCACCCCAAGCGATTTATGCTTTGCCAATTCGTGAAGAATATCCGTAGCAGGAGTGATAGGGTAAGACCCCAGATAAAGTTTCAACCCTGCAGCTTCAGCAGCAGCAATAAGACCATAAGCAGTAGCCTTATTACCAGTAATATCCATATACCTTCCAGGATGCTTCTTACGTGTTTCTATACGATAGGTTGCAGGCACCGACGCCTGAGTGTTCTCGCCATAATGCCATCCTGCTTCCAGAACAGTTATATTAGCCTCAGCCACCTGAGGTTTCTTCTTAAATTTCTTTCTAAGAAACTCTCGTCCCAATTCCAAATCTCGGTTGAAAAGCCAGCACACAATACCCAAGGCAAACATATTTCTACTCTTGAGCATAGTCTTGTTATCAAGTCCCGAATCCTTCAGGGCTTCCTTAACCATATTTGTTATAGGGCAAGCCACCACATGATCACGATCAATACCCAGTTCGGCAAGATAATCATAACTCTTGAACTCAGCCTTTTTAAGGTCGCTTTCTTCAAACGAATTGGTATCAATAATGATTGTTGCAGTAGGTTTGGTGTTCTTGATTTGTGTTTTCAGCGCAGCAGCATTCATAGCCACCAGCACATCACATTTGTCACCCGGCGTGAGAGCCGTATCAAGATCACCAGTAACATTCACCTGGTAACCACTCACCCCCGTCAGCGATCCTTGTGGAGCTCTGATATCTGCAGGATAGTCAGGGAAAGTTGAAATACCGTTTCCTACCGTTGCTGAAATAGTAGAGAAAATGTTTCCGGCAAGCTGCATGCCATCACCAGAATCACCAGAGAAGCGGACTACCACTTCATCCAGTTCCTTTACACTAATTCCTTCTGTCATAATTTTGTTTTCCTCGCCAAGGCTAACTTCTTTAGTGGAAGATTTCACATCACAATGTGTCTTGGTTTTCAGAGGCATAGATTTTACTGTTATTTGCTAGTTAAAAATTTGTTTCCACGGCTCTACCACCTTAGTTATAAAACAAGATGAGCGTTTTTCTTCGAGTTTTTTTTGAGAATTTACACTTTCTCTTATGCCTTTTAGCGTTTTTTTATTATTTTTGCATCGGAAAGGAAATCTCTGTTATGTCTCGAATGTGAGGCCAAAGATAACAAGTTTTTTACTAACCACCAAAATATGTCATTACAAATAATTAAAATATGACTATTCTTCTATTTAAAATCGTAGGCGCTCTTGCTCTGCTGATGTTTGGTATGAAAACAATGAGCGACGCCCTACAGAAGATGGCAGGTCCACAGTTACGTCACGTGTTGGGAACAATGACCACCAACCGTGTTACAGGCATTCTAACAGGTACATTCATCACTTCTGCCGTACAATCATCAACAGCAACTACAGTGATGACAGTAAGTTTCGTTAATGCCGGACTCCTTACATTGGCTCAGGCTATTTCAGTCATCATGGGTGCCAACATTGGTACAACCTTAACGGCTTGGATTATGTCGGCTGGTTTTTCATTCAACATCACCGATTTTGTATGGCCAGCATTCTTCATCGGCATTATCCTTATTTATTCAAAGAAAAGAAAACTAATCGGAGACTTCCTGTTTGGTATTTCCTTTATGTTCCTTGGTTTGGGAACACTTCGTCAAACAGGTATCGACATGGATCTCGGCCACAATCAGGCAATACTCGATTTCTTAGCCACCTTCGACCCTAATAGTTTCATCACCACAATAACATTCCTGCTCATTGGTAGTGTCCTCACCATGGCGGTGCAGTCATCAGCAGCAATCATGGCCATAACCATGATTCTGTGCTCAACAGGCGTATTGCCAATCTATCAGGGTATTGCATTGGTTATGGGTGAAAACATCGGAACAACAGTAACATCTAACCTTGCTGCATTAACAGCCAACACACAGGCACGCCGAGCAGCTATGGCTCACATGCTGTTCAATATCTTTGGTGTAGTGTGGATTCTATGTCTGTTCAAACCATTCATCAACATTGTTTGCGGATGGGTTGGCTATGATGTCGATTTGCAGAAGAGTTCACCCGATTTTCTTGCTAACGCTGCAAAACTAAGTTTTGTACTTGCTGCTTTCCACACTGCCTTCAACGTTTCCAACACATTTATATTAGTGTGGTTCATTCCACAGATTGAGAAACTCGTAACCTTCATCATCAAGCCTAAAGCAAACAAAGACGAAGACGACTTCCGTCTGCGTTTCATTCAGGCTGGCATCATGAAAACTCCAGAGCTCTCTGTGCTTGAAGCACAAAAGGAGATTGCAAGTTTCTCTGAGCGCATACAACGCATGTTTGGAATGGTTCAGGAACTCTTGGGAGAAAACGATGATGACAAGTTCATCAAACTCTACACCCGCATAGAAAAATACGAGGGCATCAGCGACAATATGGAAATTGAGATTGCAAAATACCTCAACCAGGTTAGTGATGCCCATCTAAGCGACGAAACCAAGGAGAAGGTACGTGCTATGCTTCGCGAGATAAGCGAGATCGAGTCTATCGGCGACTCATGCTTCAACATTGCCCGCACACTCAACCGCAAGAAGAGCATCAAGCAAGATTTCACCGACGACCAGTACACACACATCCATCAGATGTTTGCACTCACCGACGATGCTCTTAGCCACATGAACGTTATGTTCATTCACAGTCGCGACAACATTGATGTGAACCGCAGTTTCAACATCGAGAACGAAATCAATAACTATCGCAATCAGCTAAAGAACGAGAATATCAACGACATCGAGGAAGGTCTCTACGACTACAACCTCGGCACCATGTATATGGACATCATCCAGGAGTGCGAAAAATTGGGTGACTACGTCATCAATGTTGTTGAAGCCCGAATGGGAACACGTCAGCGAGAAGCGTAGCTGGTCGTTTAGTTGTTTGGGCGTTTAGTCGTTTGGTTGTTTGGTGGTTTAGTAAACTAGGAAAACTAGAATATCTAGAAAAACTAGAAAACGCCCCAAAACCACCAAACGACTAAACATGTATTTTCAGACAAATTCCACTATTCTTTACCTTGCATAAGTTAAGATTTTTTCAATATTATGCAACACACCAACTTAGATATCAATTAAATTTCTATTTTGAAGTCAAAAAAAAATACACAATTATAGGTCTCATAAGAGTTTTTTCGACAATTCATCTCATCATTCCGAACAACAACTTCCAAATTGAAAGTAATATAAATATACAGAAATATTACTTTTCCAATACTTTATTTCGGTGAACTTGCACTAAATGTCGGTTTTTACACTCAAAAAACGCAATATTTAGGTATCTTTTGTAAAAAAAACCACGTTTTTCTTGCAGCATTAAACCATTATGTATATATTTGCATACAGATTTGAATGACAAATCATCAAAGAGAATTTAAAGAGAATTGATATCCAAAAACAAGTTTGATATTTATGAATTTCTGAGCTATAAAGACAAAATAGCTGTGTCCTTATGCGACTTAGCGATTTATAGTTGTGGAATATAATGATATTTAAGATTTACTTATTTACTTGAGTCAATTAGAGTTTTGGGCGCAACCGGCTGTGAAGTTGGTTGCGCTTTTATTTTAATCCTCAGCATACATCTGTGGATCAATCTTCAAATCACGATACGACACATTAAAATCCTCACGCTCTATCTGAATATCACGATCCACCTCACGAGGAGAATCATTCAAAGAATGAGCTATCAGCCAATCATAGGTTTGCTGCAAATAAAAAGCACGAGCCAGCAAGCCATGACTACCTCCAGGCACCCAATAATAACGCAACAGTTTATCATTATTTGCCTGTTGCAAATCATCAACCACACGTTGCGACTGCTTAACGCTTACCGCAGCATCTCCTGTGCCATGAATTATCCACAACGGCAGTTTGCCCAACCCCTGATCATCTTTCAGCGAACAGCCGCCACACAAAGCCATGGCAGCAGCTATCTTGTCGGGATAGGTTCCTGCAAAATCCATTGTACCATATCCACCAAGGCTCATACCAAGCACATACACTCTGCTTTCGTCAACCCTATAATGCTCTTCCACCCATTCAAGCAAATTCATCAGCTTCTTTGGGTTCCATGCTCCACCCGGATTCTGTGGTGCCACAACAAGCATAGGCACATCAAGCCCTTTCTCTATGGCATCAAGCGTTCCATAGCGTCTCACACGCTCAAGATTGTTTCCACACAGACTTGCGCCATGCAAAAAAACTATCAAAGGCAACTTATGATTATCCTCTGCATATTCATGTGGAGTATATATCCAGAAATTATAGTCGCTCTCCCCTCTTTTGGCTTCAAAAACACCACTCATCTGTGCATTTGCAGTCAAACAGAGATGAACAAGCAAAACAAAAAATATAATCTTTTTCATGATCTTCGCCATTTACATTTATCGCAAAGATAGATAAATTTCTACTACCTCCCCCTACCAATTAAGATAATTTATAGACTTCATAGATAATTTGCAATTTGAAATAATGAATAACAAAAGCGCTCTGTGCCTCGCTAATGTACTCTACGTTGGAATAGTCATGTTTGGTATGAGAGGTTCATCATGAGTATGATTTCTGCACAGACGACATACTGCTTCTAACAAACCACTGTCTCTACAGACACCAGTGATTTCGCACTTATTTGTATAATTAAGATAAAAAAATATAATTTAGCAGCTATACAGGGGGGGAGTTTATTCTCAAAATATTATTTTTGCGTTCATCATGATACGTTTGTTCTACATAATTATTCTTACTACTCTGTTTTCTTTGTGTGGCATAGGTCATGCAGAGGCTTCGGTGTGGCATGACAGTAATGATGAGAAGAGGCAGACAGAACTTTTCATTAGTCAGCAGAACAAACAACAGGCCATAGCAAGTGATTCTTCCAATGTGTATCAGATTTGCAGTAGTAGATCGGGAAGAGTCAACCCTGCGAAACCAAGCGAACATTTTAGACTTGATGTTCGCAATCATCCTTTATTATTTAACCCTCAGATTGTTTCTTGTGGTGAGTATTGCGGAAGGAAAACACCTTCCACTATTCCTTTACTCTCCATGTCTGTAGCTGATAGATATGTGTATTGGCTCAGGCGTTTGATTTGTTAGTTTCTTGTTTTTTATGTAAGTTATCACATTCTATTTACTGCAGATGCCTTCATCTGCAGCGGATTAACATTTTAAACTTTAAAACAAGAATTTTTATGGCAAATATTAATCACTTTCAGATGATTGACAATCTGAAAAAAGATACACGTGTAACTTTTAAAAAAGGATTCCTTGGCTTAGGCTCTAAGATAATATATAATACTACTCAGAGCAATATCAAGGCATATAAGAAAGAATATGATACTTCTGTTGGCGAGCAGATACTTAAAACGCTTTCATTGAGTACCAAAGATGTGAAAGCAACCGAGAAATTTCCACAGAAGGATCTTGGCAACTACCAACTTGAGTTGTTTGTTTCTGATGATAAACAGTTTCTTGCTGTTTCTCTCTATCGCTATGAAGACCTTTGTTATAAGCCAGTAATGGAACAAAAGGTTTTTGAAGGTAAGGATGCAGAACGCTATGCGTATTTGTTTTAATCGATAAGAAATTGTTTTGTTCGGGTTTTACGGTTACAGTTTTTCTTTTCCATGCATGCAACTTTGAGATATTGCTATATATGGATAATTTGTAAAACAGTAACTGTAAAACTCGTTTGTTTTTTTATAGTCTTTATATTCTAATTTCAGTACATCACTTTTTTCATCCTTACCCTTTTACTTTTTAACCTTTTCACTATCTTTGCAGTATGATATTCCATAAGCTACACGTACAATACACAGAACCAGAGGGGATGAACAATCCTTTCGACTATGAACCTGATGAAGTGGCATTGGCTGCTGCACACGATTTGCAGAAACAATTGCCTTCAGAACCATCGGAAGGAAAAATGTATGGTGTGCTAATTGTTGAAAAAAACGGCGAGTTGGGGTATCTTGCCGCATATAGCGGACAGATTACGTTCAACGTTGAACGACAACACTCAACATCTAATGTTCAAACTTCAAACCCCAAATCTCAAAGTTTAACGTTCAACGTTCAACGTTTCTTCGTTCCCGCTGTTTTCGACTACCTTCAGCCCGATGGCTATTTCAAGACTCACGAAGATGAAATAACTAAGATTAATCATAGGATTGAGGAACTGCAGAATGCTGATAGTTTTATTAAGGCAAAAGACTATCTTGCTGCCTTGCAGAATGAAGCCGAGGTGGCTGTGAAAACGGCTCAGGAGCGCATGAAAGCAGCCAAGGCTTTACGAGAACAGCGCAGAGCAAGCGAAAACATAAGCGAGGAGGAAGAGGCTGCCATGACTAAAGAAAGTCAGTTTCTGAAAGCTGAGGTGAGCCGCACGAAGAAGAAATACAAATCTCTGCTTGAAGAAGCAAGCAAGGACGTAGAAGAAAATGAAGCAGCTATATGGCAACTGAAACAGCATCGTAAAGTTAAGAGCGATGCCCTGCAGACATGGCTTTTCAAACAGTTCAACTTTCTAAATGCCAATGGCGAAAGCCGAAACCTCATTGATATTTTTCAGAACTATTGGAAAGAAGAGAACTCTCTTCTTAAAGGAGCTGACATACGCTCTGCCATTCCTTCGGGAGCAGGCGAATGTTGCGAACCCAAGTTGCTGCAATATGCTTTTGCCCATGACTACACGCCACTAAGTATGGCTATGTTCTGGTGGGGACCATCGCCAAAGACCGAAATTCGTCACCACGGACATTTCTACCCTGCCTGCAACGGCAAGTGTAAACCTATTCTAAGATGGATGCTTAGCGCAACAACTCTACGCAATAGCGCAAAGAATACGAAACAAAGCAAAGAGGGATTGGAAATCGTGTATAGCGATGCCGACATTGTTGTGGTGAACAAACCATCGGGTATGCTCTCTGTACCTGGCAAGGGCAACCGTCCTTCAGTGCTTTCAATAGTAAAAGCTAAATATCCAGAAGCCACAGGACCAATGATGGTTCATCGCCTTGACATGGCAACAAGTGGACTCATTGTTGTGGCTAAGAATGAAGCAGCCTACATAAATCTACAAAAACAGTTTGCAGAGCACAGCATAAGAAAAAGATACAAAGCTGTTTTATGCCCCATACAACAGCACAACATACTGCCAGAAGGAACAATATCACTACCACTATCACCCGATGCCTTGGACCGTCCTCGACAAAAGGTTGACTACGAACATGGTAAAACAGCCATAACAGAATACAGAGTGATAGAGAAAAGGGAGAATGGCGAGATTGTTATTGAATTCAAGCCTATCACTGGGCGCACACACCAGTTGCGTGTGCATAGTGCTCATCCCGAAGGACTGAATGCTCCTATCAAGGGCGATGAGCTATACGGCACAAAGGCCGACCGCCTGTACCTTCATGCCGAGTATCTTGAGTTTACACACCCAAAGACGGGCAGACGTTTAACGTTCAACGTTGAATGTTGAACGACATTTGTTACAAACAACCTTTTATAGTGGATAAAAATCGTTGCTTACAATTTCGTAAAAAGACTTTACGAGAGAACTTTTGTTTATATTATTGCTATTGATATATATAGAAGCATACATTTGCCCTTCATCAGTATCTGCACAAGCATCGAAACGTTCTATTTCTCCATTACTATACTCTTTAAACCACCTATCAAAGCGCATTTTCCTTTTTAGTTGTCGTCCATCAAGAGTATCACATACCATTACCATGGCATTATCTATAGTTTTAAAAAATGCCACAAGTATAGATACAATAGTATCTCCTATTCTTTTGTCAAGTGGCGTTTTTTGTGTTGATGGTATTCCTTGCTCAATATTAAAGATGAATGTATTCTTGAAATTTGGATGATACACGTGTGCATCTAAAAAATAGACATGATATATTATACCATGTTTTGTTGTAAAAATATATGTATCATCAATTTTACTAAAGCTATAGGGGTGTAGAGAATTTAATTCCACGTTCTTCTGCCAGATTTTTAAGGTTTCCGCCATTCTGGATGCAATTGCGAATAGCAGCTTTATCCTCCAACATACGTTGGAAGATAGATTTCTTCTTATCGTTTTTCTTTGTATCCATAGCTTTTTCTTTACTTTTTCTGCTACAAATATATGTATTACTATTCAATAATACAAATTTTCGTGCTTATTTTGTATTATTTAGCTATGAACGTTACACAAAGAACATAATTATCATTTGCGCTATGACTACACGTATGAACATTCCAAGAGGATAAACAGTGGCATAGCTAATGGATGCAGTATCGCCCTTGAGTGTGTCGTTGGCATAGCCAAGAGCCATTGGGTTTGCCATAGAACCACAGAGAATTCCACACACTGTGCCGAAATCATATTTCTGGCTTTTCAGAGCAATAAGTCCAATGATGATAACAGGGACAATGGTGATGAGAAAACCTATACCTACCCACGCTATTCCCTCGGGACGCACAACAGTGGCAAAGAAATCCTTACCAGCATCAAGTCCGAGACAGGCAAGATAAAGACTCAAACCCAACTTTCTTAACATTAGCGAAGCCGAACGAGTGGTGTAAGAGATGAAGTGCATCTTTGGTCCAAGAGCACCAACGATAATTCCCATGATGATTGGTCCACCAGCAATACCCAAGCGAATAGGACTGTCCATACCAGGCAGATGAATAGGTATTGTACCAAGCATTAAACCAAGAATGATACCAGTGAAGATTGCACCTATATTAGGTTCATTCAGCGTTTTTACTGAATTTCCAAAGAATTCCTCAACATTGTTAACAGCGTCGTGACTACCCACAACAGTTACACGATCGCCATACTGCAAACGCAAATCGTCGGTGGCAAGCAGTTTGATATCGCCACGAATAACACGACTAACATTAACACCATAGCTCTGGCGCAGATGAAGCTGTCCCAAGCGCTGACCATTAAGACGAGTGCGCGTAACAACAAGTATGCGACTCTCTACATTGGCATCAATAGCATTCCAGTCGATGTCGTGACTATAGTCTTTCTGCACTCTGCGACCAAAAAGTATTTCCATTGCAGCCTCATCGTCCTTATTGGTGATGATAAGCACATTGTCACCCTGCTGAAGTTGGGTGGATGCCATAGGAACGATAACCTGATCGGCACGCCACAGACGTGAGATAATGAACTTTACATGAGTCATGCGACCAAGTTCGGCAATACTCTTACCTGCAACAGCAGGATTAACAATAACGAACTGAGCAATACAGGTGTGGTCGTCTTCGGTGAGTGGGCGAACTTCTAAGTCACGAGGACGCACAAAGAGCTTGCGTATGAACACCATAGCAAGAATAACACCAAGCACACCAAGAGGATAGGTTACAGCCGTAGCCAATGCCACAGAACCACGCGACACACCAACATGCTCCAAAGCCTGAGTGGCAGCACCCAGAGCAGGGGTATTGGTTGTTGCACCACAAAGCAAACCTACCATGTCGGGCAGATTGACTCCTGTAATAGGCACAAGGACAAGAGCAAACAATGTACCCACAACGATAACAGCCAGACTCCATAGGTTGAGAGCCATACCCTCATGTCGAAGCGAGCCAAAGAAGTTGGGGCCAACATGCAAGCCTAAGCAATAAACAAACATGGCAAGACCAAATGTTTCACAAAAGTTCAATGCCACCGGGTCGATGCTAAGTCCGATGTGACCTGCAAGAATGCCCATAAAGAACACAAAGGCTACGCCTAACGAAATACCCATAACCTTTACCTTTCCCAAAGCAAGGCCAATAGAAATAATCAATGAGACGATAATTACCGTCTGTACTGAAGAATGAATATCAAACAGTCCTGCTAACCAGTCCATTACAAGATATTTAAATATTGTTCAAGAGGAATACCACGATTCTTGTCGTCATTGTCCTTATTAAGGTCAATGAGTTTGTAAACACCATCCATAGCTGCCTGAATAGCATCCTTCAACGATTCATCATTTAGCAAATGACCAATGAGAATAGCCGAGAACATATCGCCTGTGCCAGGGAAGTGAACAGGAATCTCGGTGTAAGGAAGGGTGAAATATTCACCATTGTGATGATTGAAACAAGCAACCGATGGCTGCCCGTCGATTAGAATACTCGTTATTATTACCGACTGAGAACCTATTTTGTGCAGGTGATCGAGAAGAGAGTATGCCTCATCGCGAGAAACGCCATCTGGTTTATACTCACGACCGGTAAGATAACAAGCCTCGGTGTAGTTTGGATAGCAAAGATGAGCCACAGAAAGCATTTCACGCATGCTCTTTATTGTATCGGGGGTGACACCATTATAGAGCTTTCCTTCGTCGCCCATGATTGGATCAACAAAGATTGTTGTACCCAATGCAGCCTGTTCCTGACAATAGCGACTCACGATAGCAGCCTGACGCTCTGAGGCTATAAAGCCTGTGGCTATAGCATCAAAACTGAAGCCCAATTCTTTCCACACTGGAAACACACCTTTGATATAGTCGGTGGTATCAAGAATATTAAACTTTCCATAGTCAAGAGTGTTTGAAACCAATGCTGTGGGCAGATTATACGTTGGGATGCCGAAATACGATAAAATAGGCAACATTGCCGCTGTAGCCACCTTACCATAGCCAGCCATATCGTTAATCAAAAGAATCTGCTTCTTGTTCATCTTTTACCTTAATATTTATGCGTGCAAAGTTAATAAAATATTAATAAACTCATACATAGTGCAAACTTTTTCTTAACTTTTTGTACCTTTACACGCATTTTAATAAAAACAGCGATGAAAGATATTTGCAGTATAGGGCATATTACCCGCGATAAGATTATTACTCCTACTAACACTGTATATATGTCGGGAGGCACATCGTTCTACATGGCTCATGGTATGAGTGCACTACCACAGAATGTGGATTTTCAACTGGTAACAAAAGTAGGAAAAGATCAGATTGACGAAGTAAATAAAATCAAAAGCAAAGGTATTGACACCATTTGCTTTGACAGCGCCAACACCGTATTTTTTGAAAACAAATACGAAGAAGACAGCAACAAACGCACTCAACGCGTGCTGGCAAAAGCCGACCCCTTCACTGTTGAGGAGATGAAGAATATTGATGATGCCAAGGTGTATCACTTAGGTACGCTTTTGGCTGATGATTTCTCTAACGATGTGGTGAAATATCTGTCGAGCAGAGGAAAAATCTCTATCGATGTGCAGGGATATCTGCGCGAAGTGCGTGGCGAGAGTGTGCATGCTGTGACATGGGAAGCAAAGGAAGAACTGTTACGCTTCACCAACATATTGAAGCTCAACGAGCACGAGATGCAGGTGATAACTAATTCGCACAACCCTCGCACAGTAGCCATGCAGCTTCACGATATGGGTGTTGACGAGATTATCATCACTCTTGGAAGCTACGGAAGCATCATCTATGCCGATAATAAATTCTATAATATCCCAGCCTATAAGCCACGACAGATTGTTGACGTTACGGGCTGTGGCGACACTTATTCTACAGGCTATTTGTATATGCGTGCACAAGGAGCAGGCTACGAAGAAGCAGGAAAGTTTGCTGCTGCTATGTGTACCTTGAAATTAGAGCACAACGGTCCTTTCGATGGCACTATCAACAATGTGTTTAACATCTGCAGAAGTAACGAGCTTTAATCCCGACTCATCCATTTGCCAAAGGCAATCGGCAAGACGGGCAGCAAGCTCCAAATCGTGAGTGGAAAGAATTATGGTCTTGTCGGTTTCCTTAGCCAAACAGCCAAGGAGCTTTAGTATTTCAACCTTACTTGGAAAATCGAGAAAAGCCGTTGGCTCGTCAAGCAGAATGATAGGTGTTTGCTGAGCAAGAGCCTTGGCTATCATCACCTTCTGTCGTTCACCATCACTAAGGGTATGTATATTGCGTTCTGCCATATCTTCTATGCCTACAAGCCTAAGAGCCTCGGCAACAACAGTTTTGTCGGCATCATGAAGCGTTCCCCAGAAACCAGTATATGGTGAACGGCCCAATCCCACCATTTCAGAAACAGTAATATTCTGTACATCGGGCTTTCGGGTAAGCACAATGCTCAGCTTACGTGAAAGTTCCTGAACAGAATAGCTGTTCAACGCTTTTTCTTCCAAGCGAACCTCTCCACCCAAAGCAGGTTGAAACATGGCAAGTGTACGCAATAGCGTTGACTTGCCAATACCATTGCGCCCCAATAGGCACACAAGCTGTCCGCTTTCAAACACAGCATTCAAATTACTTTGAACAACCTTGTCCTTATAGCCTATGGTGAGATTCTCAAGCTTTATTGTTTCCATACTGCTACAAAAGTAAAGTAAAAAAACATAAGCACAAAGATTTTTTTCAGTTTATTGTTTACAGTTTATTGTTTACCGTTTATTGTTTATAAAAACTCTCCCCTCTCGAGGGGAGTTGGAGGGGTCTTTCCCTTTTTTTTATTACCTTTGCACGTATTATGACACAGACATCACCCATACAGGAGCTGCAAAAGCAAAAGATGCTGTTGCAGATAGAATATTATTCAGAGAAAGAAGCCTTTCGCAAACAAACCGAAGCTATTGGTCTGCAACGAAAGGTGAAACGTGGTGATGCCTGGTTTCCGCTTCAGATAGGAAAGAGCTACTACAACTCGCTAAATCAGATGGCCATAGAGGTTACACGCACCTCAGACCAAGAGATAGAACATAACTTTGAGTTTGGTCGCCCAGTAATCTTCTTCACAACTAAACAAGATACAACACCTCCCCTACCGGGGAGGCAGGGAGGGGCTGTATCCTATTTCTCCTTCACTGGCACAGTAAGTTATGTTGATGGCGACAGAATGGTAGTGGTTATTCCCGATGGAGGCCATGTGCTTGAGTTGCAGAGCTGCGAAACACCTGTTGGCTGTCAGCTGTTCTTTGACGAAACAAGCTACAAACTAATGTTTGACGCTCTCGACAGAGTGATAAAAGCAAAGGGCACAAGTCGGTTAGGACATTTGCGCGACCTGTTCTATTCCAATATGAAAGCCGAGCATTTCTCTTTCAACGCCTTACGATTACCATGGCTCAACCCTTCACAGGAAAAGGCTGTTAACGAGATTATGTGGGCAAAGGATGTGGAAGTGGTACATGGACCTCCTGGAACAGGTAAGACAACTACCCTTGTTGAAGCTATCAACGAAGTGCTCATGCGCGAAAACCAAGTATTGGTGTGTGCACAAAGCAATATGGCTGTTGACTGGATATGTGAAAAACTGGTTGACAGAGGCATTAACGTGCTACGCATTGGTAACCCTACAAAGGTTAACGACAAGATGCTATCGTTCACCTATGAACGCAGATTCGAGGCACACCCCGACTATCCACAACTATGGGCTATACGCAAGGCTATTCGCGACTTGAGAAAAGGCAAGAAACGTAGCGATGGCTATCATCAGAAACTCGAAAGACTTAAATCGCGTGCCACAGAAATAGAGATTCGCATCAACGCCGAACTCTTTGGCGAAGCACGTGTGATAGCCTCAACACTCGTAGGCTCAGCCAACCGACTACTTGATGGACAAAAGTTTGGCACACTCTTCATAGACGAAGCAGCACAGGCACTTGAAGCTGCATGCTGGATTCCTATCCGAAAAGCTACAAGAGTGGTGCTTGCTGGCGACCATTGCCAGTTGCCTCCAACAGTAAAGAGCATTGCAGCCCTTAAAGCAGGATTAGGCAAAACGCTAATGGAGCGAATAGTAGAGAATAAGCCCGAGGTGGTTACTTTGCTGAAGATACAATACCGCATGAACGATCAGATTATGCGTTTCTCAAGCAACTATTTCTATCATGGCGAGGTAGAAACAGCACCACAGATAAAACACCGGGGCATCCTTGACTACGACAACCCAATAGAATGGATTTCACCAGGTGAGGAAATAGCCGACGAGCCAATGTTCAAGGAAGAATTTATTGGCGAATCGTTTGGACGAGTGAACAAAGCTGAAGCCGAACTCACACTTCAAACCCTCAAAGACTATTTCACCAAGATTGGTAAAAGCAGAATATTAGACGAGAGCATTGATGTGGGCATCATATCGCCATATCGTGCACAGGTGCAATATCTGCGCAGACTGATAAAGAAAGACGAGTTCTTCAAACCCTACCGCAAACTAATTACGGTGAATACCGTTGACGGATTCCAAGGTCAGGAACGCGACATCATCCTTATTTCCATGGTGAGAAGTAACGACGAGGGGCAGATAGGCTTTCTTCGCGACCTGCGCAGAATGAATGTTGCCATTACCCGAGCACGAATGAAACTCATCATCTTAGGTAACAAGGACACCCTCACCCAGCATCCTTTCTACAAGAAACTGTGGGAATATGTTGAAGCGCTACGCGAAAAATAAAACCTCTCCCCTTCCTCAATGGTCTTTACACCCCCTTCGATTACTTCCCTTTGGTCAGTGGGTCTTCGACAAATCTCCCTCGTTCCCGGGGGACAGAAACTCCAAAAGGAGAGGAGGACGAACAACTTGAGTTTACTGCTTTTTCATTTTTCAACCAACGGTCACTGACTGTTTATCCCCAAAAAGAAAAACCAATAAAACACCTTCAAAGGTTTTCATTT
>DGRY01000013.1 GCA_002391185.1 Prevotella sp. UBA4376 | reverse complement strand
TCGAAACCATCTCGGAGGCATTTAGGAGGCATCTCGAAGGAATGCGCGGACGCGCTCCGCTAAATGAAAATTGACAAATGATAAATGATAAAGACAGCCTATCACATCCCTTACCAAAGGGGAAGGGCTAACCTACGGCTTGAGTTTCTTGTTGCAAAAAGTTCAAATCTCAAAGTTCAATGTTCAAACTTCAATCTTTCTGCGTTATTGCAATATTGGCCAGTCGTTATTGTCCCATTTAATTTCTTTCTTTATGAGTGTGGCTGCGCCATCTAAAGCAATATCATAGCCATGGCAGATGAAAAAGTCTTTGTTGGCGATGGTATATGCAGCGCAATGACCTGCTGCCTCAAATGTTTTTTTGTCGCCTTCGATAACTGGTAATCCGCCTCCGTTAAGCATGTCGATGCCACGATTGTCAAGATATGGACCTTCGATGTTGCGACTTCTGCCAACAACCACTCTATAGCTGCTTTTTGCTCCCATGCAGCAATAGTCCCAGCTAACAAAGAGATAGTAGTAGCCGTTGTGCTTAAAAATGAAAGGAGCTTCAATGGCATTCTGTCCTGCATTAAGGCTATAGTTGCCTGGGAGAAGTTTCTTTGGTCCACCTTCTGATTCAGGAACTTCGCGTGTGTTGAAGGCAAAGCGTCGGGCAATGGTGCGAGGTTTTTCTCCTTTGGCAACGTGCATGGTATTGTTGAGCTTCACAAGCTGTATTCCATCCCAGAAAGAACCAAATACCAGCCATGGAGTGTCGTTCTTATCGATAACAAAGTTGGGATCTATGGCATTCCAATTGTCGCGTGCACCACGTGATGCTATAATGCAGCCCTCATCTTTCCAACTGTCTTTGTCTGCGAGCCTTTTATTAGACAAAAGACCTATTGCAGAGGTGTTCTTTCCGAAAGAAGAGCAGCTGTAAGCCATATACCATTTGCCATGGTATTTAATTATATCAGGAGCCCATACGTGGTATTTAAATTCGGGCACGCTATCGTGGGTCCATGTTGGAACCTTCTTCAGAACGCTTCCTTCTGCTTTGTAGTTTATGCCATCAGTAGATGATAGTTCGTCTATTCCCATGCCAGTAGCATAAATGTATGTGACTCCGTTTTCAACCGCCATTACCGGATCGTGAACAAATGGTGTTTTGAAGAGTTTTCCCTTTGTAGCTTGATTGCTATGTGCTTGGGCAAAGATGTTAGTTGATATCATGAGCATAACCCATGCAAAGTATAAGTAGTGTTTCATTATGATTGCTTATCATTATTTCTTAATGAACTTTTTGCCGTTCTTGATGACTATTCCCTTGAAATCTTTGTTTACTCGTTGACCTGCTAAGTTAAAGATAGGAGCATCATTATCTGTATTAAAGGCATCACGCTCAATGTTTTGTATTGCTGTTGTGGTGTTGTCGAGTTTGTATAGCCATACTGTTTCACCACCATACTGATAGCTTTCCTTAACTGCCGAGAAACATATTGCTGGTGCATTTACAAGATGATCTACGTTTTGTCGCAGGGCAACGCCATAATAATCTTCAAGATCAATTTCAAGGTGAATGAACGATTTGTTGTCATCTGTAAATTCCCATACTCCATCCTCGAGACCTTCACCAATAACTCTTCCGTCGGCAGTAAGGGTAACAGTACGTGCCTCGGCAACCTGTTTGTTTGCATGGTCAAGTTTATAAGGATGAAGCATCATCTGATAAGTGCCAGCAATTTGTTCTGCTGTGAAAAGTCGCTTAGTTTCAATATCGCTCTGTCGAGTTTGTTTTCCTGTATAGCGGAATGGTGAAGCCACAAGGAAGCCATTCTTGTTTACAAAGAGTTGACGCACGCGTACATTGTGCATCTCGCCCTTGTGCTGATAACGAGTGTGATAAACAACGAAAGCATCGCCATCGTTGTCAACAAGAACAGAGTTGTGTCCCTGTGCCAACTCACCTTCGTTTACTGCTCCCCATGCACCCATTGCGCCAAGGATACGCTGCCCACGATTGGTCTTGGCATTTGGACCATAGTTTAGGCGATAATCATTATATATGGCATAGTTATATGGTCCGTCAATATGTTCAGAACGGAACACACGCATTTCGTAACCGCCAGCTGCTTCTAAACCGCCGTATGACAGGAAGAGATAATAGTAGTTGCCTATTTTCTTTATGTAGGCACCTTCGCCCGATACATAATATCCACCAGCAAGTTTCTTTCCGAAATAAGGGTCGCTGGTGCAGTTTGCATTGGCAGCACCTGGAGTAGCTGCTGTTCCATTTATCTCATAAGGATATTCCACGCTATAATCGCGAAGACCTGTTGAAGGATCGAGCTGTATCTGGAAAATGCCTCCCGACCACGAACCATAGGTCATATACATCTTTCCATTGTCAAAGGTGACACATGGGTCGATGCAGTTAGGCCAATAACTTCCCCAGTTTTCAACATTATAACGCTCAGGAAGCGATGTTGCACCAATGGCTTGTGCAAGGTCGGTGTGTTTCCAGTCGTCGGTTTTGCTATAGCCTACATGATCAACTCTTCCACGAAATCCTGAATAAACAACTGGTCCTTGGTAAACGTAGGGACCTTCAATATTATCAGCTGCAAGGCATACTATTGCAGAGCACCATTTATCGCCATTGAGCGACATATACATAAGCCATTTGTTCATGGTTGGATTCCATATCACATCGGGTGCCCATTCGTTGCCTTCTATGGTGTAACCTGTGTTCTGCCAGCCCCAATTACCATAGTTGTTCACGTTATCGGCACATTGAGTCCAGTTAATAAGGTCGGTGCTCTTTGAAACAGCACGATGAGAACCGAAGATATAATATGTTCCAGCATTGTCATATACAATAGATGGGTCGTGAACGGTTACTTCGTGATAAGATGTGCGTGTGAACGACGAGAAGTCAACAGTGTTTTGAGCTGTTGAGGCTAAAGGAATAGAAACCAGAAAAGTTGCAATATATAATAAACGATGCATGATATGGAATTTAAAGTGTTATAGTATGGGACAGAGATTATCTGCCCCATACTATTTATTATAAGGATAGAGCTTTGGCTTTAACGGCGACGAGAACGATATCTCTTGGCTGCAGATGGATTGTCGAAAACCAAGTGACACTTGTCGATAGTTAGTGCAAATTGCAAATCGTCAGGATTAACGGTGTTAACGCCAAGATAGTATTGGGTATAAACATTGCTATCAGTACCTGTCATTACAGCCTGAACATCGGCAGTACCATTATTGCAGTTGGTGATGTAAACAGTTACCTTTGAACCATTCATTGCAGCAAGCCATGTTGCCATATTGCCTTGTGTGCCATTGTGCAAACAAGCATTATAACCATTTCCCCAGCCATAGTTGTCGGCACGTAATACTCCATATTCACCAAGAGCATTGTTGCGCAATATTACAACAAAGTTGTTATAAACAAGGCTACCGCAATAGTTGGTAAATGTTGTTGCGTATGTTTCGCCAACAGGGATATTGATGTCTGTTGTAAGTGCAGTCCAAAAGGCTGATGTGTTATCAGTAGTACCAAGGGTTGTTGGTGTTGGAGTAACTTTGGTTACTGCTGATTCAGCAACGCTTACCTTTACCTTGGCTGTTTTTCCATTCTTTGTTTTAATGGTAACAATGTGATTTCCAGCCTCGGCAGGAACAGCAGTGAACGAGAGCTTGGCATTATCAATAACTTTTGATGTGCCATTATTATAAGTTGCTGTTACCTCCATTCCTGTAGGATCGAAAGCCAATGTGCGCTCGGTTAGAGTGTTTGTAGCTGCCGATGTGTAGTAATAGTATGTTGTACGTGTAGGCTTTGTTGTTACAGCGATAGATGCAATGCCTTGAACAACCTGGAACTTTCCGTTTGCAACAATTGGCTTATCTGCAAGTTCACCCTTGAAGGTTTTGTTGTAGATAGCAATAAGAGTCTTTTCGCCTTCTTCGTCCATATCAGGAATTGCTGAGAACATGAGTTCTGATGCAGGGATGGTCTTGGTTACTCCTTCTTCGTAGGTAACTGTTGCCGATATGTTTGCCATGGCATCTTCAAGCGATGTGCCAAGGTCAACTTCATCAGGAACATTGTTCAATACCATAGACAACGGTTTCTTGTCAAGAGCCGACGTCAAACCTTCTATAGGCACAATGTTTGTTGAAAGGAAGTCGATATACGAGCCATCAGGAACAACGAAACAGCGAATATTTTTATTTGTTGCATCTGTGTTAAGATTTGGGAGTGCAAAAGGCTGGTTATAGGTCTTTGTAACTTTTCCATTTGTAATCTTGACAAAGAACTTTCCTTCTTGCGAACGGTCAACGGTAAGAGTTATCTTGCCACCAAGCTTCTGTAAATTTGCATCCTTGTTGTCAACAGGGGCAAGAAGCATATTGCTGTTGCTATACTTGAAATAAATATTTTTACCCCATATTGAATTATACTTGGCTGTATCGTTGGTGGCATCAAAGCGAATAACGCCATACTCCTTATAGTTAGTTTCACCACGTGCATTATCGTTAGTGATGACAAGTGCAAAGTTCTTGTAGTATGTGTTATCTGACGAATTTATATTCAGATTGAACTGAGCATTCCATTTCTCCCCGTCGGGAACAACATAGTATTTTGACCATGCCGACCAGAAATTAGAAGTGAAGTCGGTTTTACCAATGGTATATACATCCTCCTGCATTCCTTCAAGAACTTCTTCTTCGGTATTATTATTCTTTGCTGCGTTGATAGAATCAATCTTTTCTTGAATCCAATCGGGATTATCCATATTATAGAGGTCGCCGCCTTCACACCCCGTCAGGGTGAATATGGCAAGCGCAGCAGCGCATAAAGCGGTTGCTAATTTATATAGATGTTTCATGATTTTTTTATTATAAGTTTAACGTAGATAGATGAAGTTATATCTTCTGTACTAACTTTATTCACTCAAGTCAACAACAGGGTGAACAGTCCAGCCTTTCTCGTCAAAATAAGACTTGTTGCTTGAGCTGTTATTTGCCGAGTTGCCCTTGAGATTTGGGTTCTTGTTGGTAAGAGTCTGAACGATAGGCAGGAACTCGTGACCATCAACATAAGTGTCGAATGAACTCTTGAGTTCTGCATCAATACCTATCTGAGAGGCATCAACAGGCTCCTTGATATTCTGCAGAGAGCGACGGAAAGTTTCGTGCTGGCGAAGTTGCTGCTGTCTGTCTTTAGTAAGGAAGAATCCCCAACGTATAAGGTCGAAACCACGACCAAACTCGCAACCAAACTCTTTTGGACGTTCAACATTAGCAATCTGCTCAAACAGTTTATCCTTAGTGTCGAAGTCGGCAAGCTTCAAATCTGCAAGTTTAGCACGACGACGCACCTGATTTATCCAGTCGATAGCCTGCTGGGTAGGGCCGTTCACTTCGTTCTCGCACTCGGCAGCACGAAGGAGCACATCAGAGTAGCGCATCAAACGAAGGTTTATTCCATCGTGAAGACCAGTTGCAACACTTGAGTATAAGCCAGTGCGCATGTTGGTGTTCTTGCATATTGGCAGACCGCCATAGTTGTTGTTTGTAACAACAGAATTGTCGGCTGGCATAGGAACGGTGTAGCCTACATTACCGAATTCAAAACCTTCCCAATCAGTTTCATAGGTACCGATGGTCCAATAGAGACGTGGGTCGAGCTTGCCATTTGTGGTGCGCTCTGCCTTGAAAAGATTATAAAGCCATGGAGAGGCCGAAAGATCGGCCCAACCACCGTATGAGCCAGGACAGAAATTACTTTCTACAGCCGAACCTTGTGTTGCATTCTTAGAAGTGTTAACAGGAGTCCACTCATCGTCGGTACCCTGTGAACCATAGTCGAGGAACTGAACTTCAAACAAACTTTCTGCATTGTTTTCATACTGAGCACCTTCACGGAAGTTGTCGCCATAGTTATCCATGAGCTTATATGTGCCATATTTGCCTGCAATGATGTCTTTGAGCTGTGCAAGAGCCTCGCTATACTTATGACGCTGCATCAAGGCACGAGCATAGTAGCCAGCTGCAGCACCACTTGTTGCACGTCCCTTTGACCATTGTCCGCCAATGCTCTTTGAAGGAAGTAGAGTTATAGCTTCAGCGAAATCTTTCTCTACCTGATCGAGAACCTCGTCGTAACTATTGTTGGAAGCATACAAACCGTCGAGAGACGAATACGCGCTGTAATCAGTTATAAGAGGAACATCCTGGAAATAACCTGTTAGGTTATAATATGCCAAGCCACGAAGGAAAAGGAACTGACCCTTGATGCGTTTCATCGACTCGGAAAGCTGACTATCGTCATCGCCACACTTTGATAGTCCAAAGTTGCAAACGTTGATGGTGTAGTACCATTCACGCCATATCCACCAGCAGATGTTGCCTGTTACAGGACAGTTGTAGTCGTCGAACTCCTTGTACCAAACCTGAGATGAGTTCCACACTTCATCACCACGTGTGAGGTCGATAGTGTAGCCAACACGAGCATAAGAACCCTCCATACGGATGTGATTGTAGGCTGCAATAACATTTTCTTCCAGTTCAGCAATACCGAAAGTAGATGTTGTTTGCTCGTTAGGATTTTCAACATCCAGTTTACTGTCGCACGATGTCAATGCACCAAGTCCCAGCAACAGAGCAAATGAAATATTATGTAGTTTCATATTATATGATTCTTGTTAAGTTTCTTTTTTTCTAATTAAGTCAACTATTAGAATGTGAAGTGAACACCAGCCATGAATGTGCGTGGAGTAGGGAAAGAGCAGAAGTTGTTACCTGGGGTGAATGTACCGCCGGCATAGTCAACATTGTAGCCCTTATACTTAGTGAATGTGAATAGGTTCTGAGCAGAAACATATACGCGAACACCTGAAACCACACCACCAAACCACTTGTTTGGCATGTTGTAGCCAAGTTCAATGTTGGCAATCTTCCAATAAGCTGCATTCTGAATCTTGCGAGAAGAGAACAGATCGTTCCAAGCCAATGTGGCATTGTTTGAAGCGTATGTGCGAGGAACACTTGAAATGTATTTTCCTTCTGCATCAAAACGGTTGGCGTCGAGCATGGCAACATCCTTGTTTCCGTAGCCGTAGCAAGAATTCAGACTATTGTAGATGTCGTCAGACACATGATAATTCAACGCACCGAAGGTCTGGATGCTCAGGTCAAAATTCTTGTATTCAAGATGAGCGCTAATGCCAAAGTTTATCTTAGGCAGACCGCTTCCAAGAGTGGTCTGGTCGTATGCGTCGATAACACCATCTGGTTCTCCGTTAGGACCGCTTATATCCTTATAGAGGCAGTCGCCGATGTTGGCTCCCTGCTGAGTAGCATGGTTGTCAAGGTCTTCTTGAGTGCGTGCAATGCCTTCATATACCCAGCCGTAGAACTTACCAATTTCTTCACCAACCTTGGTGATGTAAGCGCCTGAGATGTATGACTCTGTGCCAAAGCCGAGTGACTTAACACGGTTGCGAAGTGTGCTGAGGTTAGCGCTGATATCATATTTTAATGCGTGATCATGATTGCGATAGGTCGCAGCAAACTCAAAACCGCTGTTGTCCATAGTTGCAGCATTCATGGTTACTGTAGTGTTTGAAACACCAGCATTCTCAGGTACAGGAACACCATAGTGCAAGTCCTTTGAACGGTTCTTGTACCACTCAGCGGTGAATTCCAAGCGGTTGTTGAACATAGCAAGGTCAATACCAACATTGGATGTTATTCTTCTTTCCCAAGCAATATTCTCGTTGATGAAGGTAGAAATGGCAGAACCGGTTACTACTTCATTGCCGAAGCTATAGGTCATGTTGTTGCGAGCCATTGTTGCCATATACTGGTATTCACCAATATTTTCATTACCGAGCTCACCGTATGAAGCACGAACCTTGAACAGGTTTACAATATCACGGTTGATAGGGAAGAACTTCTCCTTATCGAAGCGCCAGCCAACAGATACAGATGGGAATGTTCTCCATCGAATATTCTTTGTGAGACGTGAGCTACCGTCACGACGGATGATAGCTGAGAACAGGTATTTCTCATCGTAGTTATAGTTTAAACGGCAGAGATATGATTCCAAGACATGCTTGTATTCAAAAGAGTTTGCATCACGTGTTGCACCATTCTG
>DGRY01000104.1 GCA_002391185.1 Prevotella sp. UBA4376 | reverse complement strand
ACTATACGCATCACATCGTTCATCATAGGATAAGTAAAACTATAGGTAATTATCTCCTCAACCAATCGCTCTTCTATCTCAGAATGAGCTATGGCATCGGCTGCAGCCTCACGATAAGCAACAATAAGTCCGCTTGTACCAAGATTAACACCTCCATAATAACGCACAACAATAATCAGGATATTTGTAAGCTCCTGAGAATTTATCTGCCCAAGAATAGGTTTCCCAGCTGTTGATGACGGTTCACCATCATCATTTGCCCTAAACTCAAGACGGTCAGAGCCAAGCATATAGGCGTAACACACATGACGTGCATCATAATATTTCTTGCGATACTGCTTGATGACTTCCTTTACTTCATCAACAGATTCAACATGATGCGCAAAAGCGAGGAACTTACTCCGCTTCTCGGTGTAATATCCCTCGCCAACGATTTTTTCCTTTATAGTCTTATAACTATCTTCCATTAATCCAATTTATGTATAACAATACCTGAACGGAGCTTAGGCTCAAACCAGGTTGCCTTTGGTGGCATAATCTTACCAGAGTCGGCAATATCCATAATCTGCTTCATACTTACAGGATAAAGAGCCAAAGCCCAACGCATTTCACCATTATCAACTCTGCGTTTCAACTCCTGCAGCCCACGAAGACCACCAACAAAATCAATTCTATTTGAAGAACGCAGATCGGTAATCCCCATCAGTTCGTCAAGGATAAGACGACTTGATATGTCAACATCAAGAACACCAATAGGATCAGAATTATCATAAGTGCCTTCCTTTGCCTTCAAACTATACCAGTTTTTATCGATATATAGTGAGAACTCATGGAGTTCCTGTGGCTTGTATTCTGCCTCACCTTTCTTTTCAACAACAAAGTTCTTAGAAAGAGCCTCAAGGAACTCATCGGTTGTCATTCCATTAAGATCCTTTACTACACGATTATAGTCAAGAATAGTAAGCTGCGAAGCCTGGAAACACACAGCCATGAAATAATTATACTCCTCTGTTCCCTTATGATTAGGATTCTGTTTTTGCTTTTCAGCACCCACAAGAGCAGCAGCAGCCGAGCGATGGTGACCATCTGCGATATATAGCGCTGGCATCTTGGCAAACTCCTCTGTTACAGTCTTGATGTCAGCAGCATCGCTAATCACCCAGAATTGATGACGGAAGCCATCTATAGGAGCAACAAAATCGTATTCTGCCTTTGTTGCAGCATAACGGTTAATCAAATCATTAAGCACCGAATTGTCGGGATAAGCAAAGAACACAGGTTCTATGTTAGCATTGTTAACACGCACATGTTTCATTCTGTCTTCTTCCTTATCACGACGTGTAAGCTCATGCTTTTTGATGACACCCGTCATATAATCGTTTACATAAGCTCCAAGCACAATACCATACTGCGTTTTGCCATTCATTGTCTGAGCATAGATATAATAGTGATCATCCTCATCCTGAACGAGCCAGCCTTTGTCTTGGAACATTTGGAACTGACGAGCAGCCTCATCATAAACACGAGGATCATACTCACTTGTTCCTTCTTCAAAGTTTATTTCTGGCTTGATGATATGATAAAGACTCTTTTCATTGTTGCCCGCTTCAGCACGAGCTTCGTCAGAATCGAGCACATCATAAGGACGTGACTCTACCTGTTCTACCAAGTCCTTTGGAGGACGTATTCCCTTGAAAGGTTTTACTATTGCCATGGTTATTTGTTTAAAGTTTGTGTAAAGGTAATAAAAATAAAATTCCCCACAAAGAACATGTAGGGAATTTTACTATATCTCGGTTTCCAGATTACTTGTTAACCTGGAACTTTGTGCAACCGTCAGCAAAGAAAGCTGCTATCTGCTTAGCAGCAGCAATACCAGCATTGATATTTGCCTCAGCAGTCTGAGCACCCATCTTCTTTGGTGTTGAGAAATAACGACCTTCGAATGTCTTGAATTCAGCATCAGCATCAGGCATGATATCTGTAACATACTTGATATCAGCACGATCAGCCATCAGCTTAAGCAATTCTGGCTCATTAATAACCTCCTTGCGAGCTGTGTTAACAAGAATAGCACCCTTAGGCATCTTGTTCACCAATTCATAGTTGATACTCTGAATTGTTTCAGCAGTTGCTGGTATGTGAAGTGAGACAACATCGTTTGTAGCGAAGAGTTCTGCCTGATCCTTACAAGCATGAACACCAGCAGCCTCGATAACATCAGCTGGACAGAAAGCATCATAAGCAGATACTTCCATACCAAAGCCCTTAGCTATGCGTGCAACGTTGCGCCCCACGTTACCGAAAGCAAGAATACCCAGACGCTTGCCTTTAAGTTCAGAACCACTCTTACCATTATAGAAATTACGAACAGCAAATACAAGCATACCGAAAACAAGTTCAGCAACAGCATTTGAATTCTGACCAGGAGTGTTCTCTGCAACAACACCATGAGCTGTTGCAGCAGCAAGGTCAATATTGTCATAACCTGCTCCTGCACGAACAACAATCTTTAAGTTCTTTGCTGCGTCAAAAACATCAGCCGTGAACTTATCAGAACGGATAATTGCAGCGTCAGCATCAGCAACAGCATCAAGAAGCTGCTTCTTCTCCGTATATTTCTCAAGCATCACAACCTCGTGGCCTGCAGCCTGAGCCTCTTTCTTTATTCCATCAACAGCAGCTGCTGCGAATGGTTTCTCTGTAGCAACTAATATCTTCATAAGTCTTTTTTTTCTTTGAAATTTTCAATGTTTTATATTGTTTTTTCAAAGTCCTTCATTGCACTTACAAGAGCATTAACACCTTCGATTGTCTGAGCATTGTAGCATGAAGCACGGAAACCACCAACAGAGCGGTGTCCCTTGATACCAACCATACCACGTTCAGTTGCAAAATCAAAGAACTTAGATTCAAGCTCCTTATAGTCGTCATTCATTACGAAGCAAAGGTTCATCACAGAACGATCCTCAGCAGCAACAGTACCACGGAACAACTTGTTGCGGTCAATCTCGTCATAAAGAATCTTAGCACGCTCCTGAGCACGACGATCCATCTCCTTAACACCACCCTGAGCCTTCACCCAGCGCATTGTTTCAAGAAGAGAATAGATTGGCACTACTGGAGGAGTATTGAACATTGAACCCTTCTCTACATGTGTGCGGTAGTCAAGCATAGTAGGCAACTCTCGTGGAGCCTGACCAAGCAGTTCGTCCTTAACAATAATAACAGTAACACCTGCCATAGCCATATTCTTCTGGGCACCAGCATAGATAGCTGTATATTTTGATACGTCAACAGGGCGGCTCATGATATCAGAACTCATGTCACCAATCAATGGAACAGGAGAATCAAGGTCCTTGCGATATTCAGTACCATAGATAGTGTTGTTAGTACATACATGGAGATAATCCAAGTCAGCAGGAATATCGAAGTTATGTGGCAAATGCATATATCCATCTTCAGCGGAGGAAGCAACTTCAACTACTTCTCCAAAATGCTTAGCTTCCTTCATTGCCTTTTTAGCCCATGTACCTGTGTTCAGGTAACCAGCTTTCTTGAGGAGGAAGTTAGCAGGAATCTGCATGAACTGGAGCGAAGCACCACCACCCAGGAAAATTACGGAGTAACCCTGAGGAATATCAAGCAATTCCTTTATCAGGGCTTCAGCCTCGTCAACTACTGGCTGGAAATACTTTGCACGGTGACTAATCTCCATCAACGAAAGACCAGTACCATTGAAATCCAAAATCTGCTTTGCTGTGTTCTCAATCACTTCGCGTGGAAGCATTGATGGACCTGCATTAAAGTTGTACTTCTTCATCTGAATGTTTAATTAAAGTTTGTATATTCGAGTATTTTAGTTTCGCGCTTGCGAAATTACAGTTTTTATTTCAACTAACCAAACAAAATATCAATAATTTACGAAATTGAACTTTTTTATAGCAATTTGTCAATTACCTAAATATTTTATTCTGTAATTAAATATCCTTTCCAAAAACAAAAAGTTGAGAAAATTCTTATCTCACCTCCTCTACAACTGTACGGATACCCTTGATTTTTACACCTTTACATGAGTTTATCACCTGGCGCAGTTTCTTTCGTGGAACAGCAACATAGGAATAACGATCCTTTACATCTATCTTACCTATTTCCTTTCCCTGAAGATTGGCATTCTTACAGATAAACCCAACAATATCTCCCTTAGAAATCTTATCTTTCTTTCCCTTTCCAATATACACAGTAGCCATCTTAGCCTCAGAAGGTTTCATGCCTGTGGTATCAGGAATTTCGTAAATTCTTACCTCGCTATCTACATATTCAGGCAGGTGTTCACCTGGCGAAAGCAGAAAGAATGCCCTACCCTGCTTATCCCAACGGGCAGTTCGTCCAACACGATGAATGTAGTTATCTTCAGTTTCAGGAATATGATAATGGATAATATTATCTATATCAGGAATATCCAATCCACGTGAACCAAGGTCTGTGCTCACAAACACATTAGCCGAACCATTTGAGAACTTGTAAAGTGCATCCTCACGCTCCTGCTGTTCCAATCCACCATGAAAGGCACTTGTGGCAAACCCCTGCTGACGCAGAAAATCATCCACACGCTCCACCGACTGACGGTAGTTAAGGAAAACAATAGTACTCTGATCGCCCAAACTCAACAACAATTGCTTTAGCGACTCCAGTTTATCTTTCTCAGGACTGTTAACCTGATAAATTCCTATTCTGTCGGGCACCTGCTCCTCACTATCAAGATAACTTATATTAGTCACCTTTGCCTTTTTGTCACGACGAAGGAAATGAGGTATTTCCTCAGCCTCTGTAGCCGAAAGCAGGAAATGTCTGTCAATATTAGGAAGCTTATCTATCAAAGCCGACATCTCGTCCTGAAATCCCATTTCAAGACACTTGTCAAACTCATCAATAACAAGGTATTTTATATCGTCAGCAAGGATATTTCCCTTTTCGAGATGGTCATTCAAACGCCCTGGAGTACCAAAAATAATCTGCGGTTTCACTTGTCTAAGCACCCTATGTTCATCCATAGTAGGCCTACCTCCATAGCATGCCATTCCTCTTAATCCGCTACCCATAGATTTTAGTACCTCTGCCGACTGCAAAGCCAGTTCTCGTCCTGGAGTGATAACAACAGCCTGCACCTCATCACTCTCAGCATCAACAAGCTGTACAAGTGGCATAAGATAAGCCAACGTCTTACCACTACCTGTAGGCGAAAGCACAACCACATCGTTACGTGAATGCAATATGGCATCATAGGCTTCGTTCTGCATGGCATTCATCTCAATGCCAAGTTTTTCTAATATCTCGTTTGTATTCATAATGTTGCTACTTTTTTCTCAACAGCTTGTCAACCTCATCAAATTCCTTACCCATATTAAGGTTTAGGTATATGGTGTAAAGTGGTAATGCCCATTTTTCCTTCATATCTGGAGCCAATAAACGATACTGCTCCAGATATGGTTTTGCCTTACGATAGAAATCTATCATCTGACGATGACGCTTTCTGGCATTTTGAACATTCTTGTCTATTTCAACAGCCTGATTAAAATATGCCAATCCAAGGTTGAGCCAGGCATCAGCCATAGTGCTGTCTTCCTCTATAAGAGGCTTACACAATTCTATACATTCGTCGAAGTGGTTACTGTTCAATAGCAAAGTGCTCTTGGCAAATCGGAAAATACGGTTTGTACTATCGTTTTCAATAGCCTCATCACACACTTTCATTGCCTTCTCAGCCTGTCCTTGATCCACATACGACTGCACCAGTCGAGGGAAAAAATAAGGAAACTTGGGATATTTTTCAAACCCATCCTCAAGAGTTTTTATGTAGCTAACGGTATCAGCTTGCAGTTTATATGTTTCTGCCAGATACTGCAACAGCAGTTCATAATGCGTACTATCTTTTAATGCAAGAGATCTATTCAGCAGAGTAGCTTCAACATCCTGCATTTTATATCCGCAATACACCGTCCAATAGGCAGCCTCAGCAATGTGCCTATCTTTCTGCGCATAATCATATTCGGCAAACAAAGGATGGTTTATACAGTCTATGTATGTATTGAAAAAATCATATGCTTTTCTATATTCCTGCTTCTTTACAAAATATACTCCACCATTATATAAGTTTGGACGTATGATATCTAACACCTCTGCATGTTTCTTACGATACTTAGGCTTCACACGTCCGTTTTTATCAGGGCGAGCATCTATCGAGTCAAAAGTTTCAATTGTTTGAAACAGTTTACGTGTTGCCGAAAACAAGTCTGCTGTATCATATTTCTGTTTTAGATAAAGCTTTTCATTTCCCTGTTCATATATAGCACGCTGAGCCTCATAAAGAGTTAACCAAATCTTTTCATTATCCCTATTTGCCGAATCCTTCAGCAAATTCTGCATTAACTGTTCTGCCTTATCAAGATCCTTTTTGCTTTTTATATATGTACGTGCCGTCTGTATATCCTTTTTCTGGGCATATCCAGAGCAAGCAGCCGCCATAAACAACAATATAACAATATTTCTTTTCATCATTTCTTATCCTTTCCTAATACCTTTTCTATTTGTTCCAAAAGTCTTTTCCAGTTTACAGTCTTCTCTTCTGGGTCAAGAGCAGAAACAAGATTTACCCATTTCATTCCTTCTTCATATTTGGCTTTCACTACTTTTACATCTTCTTTGCTCAATTTCTTCTTGCTTTTTTGCAGACTATCCTGCAAAACTGCAGCTTTTGAACAAATACAGAAAGCTGTGTTATATATAGCTTCCACGTACAGACTGTCAATATCTATAGCTTTTTCAAATGATCTGATAGCCTCATCCCATTTTGAATCCTTCATATCTATCTCGCCTCTCAAAGCCCATGTCTCCTTGTTTTCTGGATGTTTACGGGTTTCATCAAGAGCAAACTGTTTCATTTCATTTTCATGTCCTGGAGCAGAAAAATACTCTAACAACATTCCTGTATATACAGAATTTGTAGGAGTAATATCATGCAGTTCCAGTAGCGCAATAAGATATTGTGTTGAATCGGCATGCGTTTTCAATCGGTTGTGCATGCAGTTGATTTTTATTTCTGCCGCATCTCGTGCATAGTTGGCATCCTTTAAGGCTACATCAGCAAAACGTTCTGCTTGAGTAAAATCCTTTTTTCCATAAGACAAAAGGCTCAGGTAGTATGCCACCTGTCCATTGTTTAATTCATATTTATGGAACAAAGCACTTTCTGAGCAGTCAAGATACAGGCGGAAATAATCCATAGCCTCACTATTCTGCCGTTTGTTGTAATAGAAGAACCCTGCATTCTCCAGTTCTGGAACATAGCGAAGCAAACGTTTACCGTTTGAATCACGATAACGTGAGCTAATGCCCCCTCCCTTTATTGGGCTTGCATCATAAAAATCACAAAGTAATGCGTTTTTCATCATCCTCGACACACGCTTGTAAAATGTAGCACTATCAGCAGGTAATCGAGTTAAAGTATCAAGTTGTGAATCAATACTGCGGTTAATATTCCTTGCAAGTTTTTGCGCATTCTGTCCCTTGCACGGCATGAAAAATGTCGCGAGTAGAACAATAAGGAAATAGACATTTTTGCGCATAATAAAAAAATAATATACAGGAACCGTTGCAGCAGCAACAGTTCCTGTGTTTATAAATTAGGATTACTTATTCAAGTTTTCCATTTCCTTTGTGCGAGCATCATTAGCACCATATACGCTATAGTATGCTGAATACAAAGGATAGCTCCAGTTTGCCTTCTCACGGTTTGGATCAAGAGACTTAGCCTTCTCGAGATACTTTATAGCCTCATTGTAAACAACCTTGCGTCCGTTAGGATCTTGAAGGTTACCAGCCTTAGCGTTCAAGCAGAAACCAAGATATGTAAGAACTACAACATTCTCACCATCAGTTTCTACGGCAGCGGTAAAACTCTTAACGGCATCATCAATCTTATTGCCATTCATCTCCTGCTGACCCTTCAACTCCCATGCTATAGCATACTTTGGATCTACAGCAAGCTTATCAGAGATGAGCTTATCAAAGTTCTCTGTCTGCTTGAGTGAACTGTAAAGACCTGCGAGAGTAGCAAAGATCTGTGAGTTATCTGGATACTTTGCATAAAGATCCTTCAACTGAGCAGCATATGCAACAGAGTCGGCATTATTCTTTAGGTTCTGTGACATCAAGTAAACCTTAAGATTAAGAGCCTCCTTGAATACAGCAGTATCCTGCATAGCAACGTCAACATACTTGTTGGCAAGCTCCATGTTCTTGTTCTGGAAAGCATAAACACCAGCTACACGAGCCACCTCACCAAGATACTGGTCTGGAGTCTTTGACTTGTCAATGCTCTTGAACAAAGGATCTGTAGCAGACTCTACATACATACCATACTGCTGAAGAGCCATAACCTTGTTGTCAGCCTGGCTTGCAGCCTGACCACCATTGATAAGGTTCAAACGCATAGCGTAAAGACGCTGAGCGTTCTTTGTTTCAAACTTAGGCTTAATCTTACCCTTAGCATCAGGTTTCTGGTCATAAACATTACACTCAATGGCATTCTTCATTGCATCATAAAGAGCATTGTAGAAACCGATTGTATCATAAGCCTCTTCCTTACCCTGGCCATACTGTTTAGCCACCTGGTTTGAGGTGATAGTTCCCTGTTCCTTGCTTACCTTATCCAAAGCGAGTTCAACAAGTTTGTTGTAAGCCTTAGCCTTCTCTGCGTCATTAGCAAGCTGTGAGAGACTGCTCTTAACGAGTTGCTCTGCCTCTGCATAAGTCTTTGCCTTCAAAATAGCCTTCAATGGCTCAGAATCTCCGGCAAAAGCAGCTGATGTACCTAGTAGCATCATGGCTGCAATCATTAACTTTTTCATAATAAACGTTTGTTTAATAAAGATTGATTATTTATTCATTATCTTCAGTATCGCCGAAATCAACAAGAGGAGCCTCCTCTACATCATCGGTCGATTCTATATTTGGTTTGTCTTCACCTGCTGGCACATCGGCTACTGAATCGTTCTTGATTTCTTCACTCTTCTGTGCCCATTGTGCACGGCTCTCTTCCTCAACGGTAGCCTCGAGTTCTGAGCTCATCACCTTACATACGCTGGCAATGACATCATTCTTCTTAGCAAGGTTGATAAGACGAACACCCTGAGTAGCACGTCCCATGACACGCACATCAGAAACAGCCAGTCGAATAACAATGCCACTCTTATTGATAATCATAAGGTCGTTTTCATCGGTAACATTCTTGATAGCCACCAGCAAACCTGTCTTATCAGTAACAGAAAGTGTCTTTACACCCTTTCCACCACGCTTGGTTATACGATAGTCTTCTACCTGTGAACGCTTACCATAGCCCTGCTCGCTGACAACCATGATTGTTTCGCTTTCAGGATCGTTAACAACAACCATACCTACAACCTGATCGTCGCCATCGTCGAGACGCATACCGCGAACACCTGTAGCTGTACGACCCATTGTGCGGATATCGTTTTCGTTGAAGCGGCATGCACGACCATTGCGGTTAGCAATAATCATTTCGTTGTGACCATTTGTAAGACGAACATCTACAACCTCATCACCCTCAGCAAGACTGATAGCAATCACACCATTAGCACGTGGACGTGAATACTGCTCCAATACAGTCTTCTTTACAGTACCGTTCTTAGTAGCAAAGATAACATAATGGTTGTTGATGAATTCTTCGTCATCAAGACTCTTCTTCAATCGAAGGATAGCATTGATAGAGTCGTCGCTCTCAATGTTGAGCATATTCTGAATAGCGCGTCCCTTAGAGTTGCGGTCACCCTCTGGAATCTCATAACACTTCAACCAGTAGCAGCGTCCCTTCTTAGTGAAGAACAACATTGTCTGGTGCATTGTTGCAGGATAGATGTTCTCGGTGAAGTCTTGATCGCGGTGACGAGCACCCTTAGAACCTACACCACCACGTGCCTGCTCACGGAATTCAGACAGTGGAGTGCGCTTGATATATCCCATGTGGCTAACTGTAATCACAACAGGATCATTTGGATAGAAGTCCTCTGGGTTGAACTCTTCAGAAGAATACTTGATTTCTGTGCGACGTGCATCGCCATACTTTTCCTTTACTTCCTGAAGTTCTTCCTTCATCACTTTCTTACACATCTCTGGATCATCCAATATCTGCTGCAAGTAAGCTATCTGACGCTCCAACTCCTCGTATTCTGCATGCAACTGTTCAAGACGTAAGCCTGTGAGCTGACTCAAACGCATATCTACGATAGCCTTTGACTGCAGTTCGTCGAGTTCGAAACGTTTTTCCAAATTGCGCTGAGCATCACTTGGAGTTTTGCTTGCTCGAATGATGTGTACAACCTCATCAATATTATCGCAGGCAATGATCAATCCCTCAAGGATATGTGCACGTTCCTGAGCTTTCTTAAGTTCAAACTTAGTTCGACGAATTGTAACATCATGACGATGATCAACAAAGTGCTTAACACACTCCTTCAAGCTCAACAGTTTTGGACGACCACCCACAAGAGCAATGCAGTTTACTGAGAAAGAACTCTGCAAAGCAGTCATCTTAAAGAGCTTATTCAGAATAACGTTAGCGTTTGAATCCTTCTTAATGTCGACAACGATACGCATGCCCTGACGACCTGACTCATCGTTAACGTTAGAGATACCGTCAATCTTGCCTTCCTTAACCAATTCAGCAATATACTCAATGAGCTGCTGCTTGTTAACACCATAAGGAATCTCAGACACGATAATCTTGTCATGGTTCTCATCGCTTTCAATCTCAGCCTTGGCACGCATAACAACACGTCCACGACCAGTTTCGTAAGCCTGACGTACGCCTTGAATACCATATATATAAGCACCTGTTGGGAAATCAGGAGCCTTGATATACTGCATGAGTCCGTCAAGATCAATCTCTGGGTTATCAATATAGGCACAGCATCCATCAATCACCTCATTAAGGTTGTGAGTTGGAATATTTGTAGCCATACCAACGGCAATACCAGATGCACCGTTTACTAATAAATTAGGTATACGGGTTGGCATGACCGTAGGTTCCTTCAGCGTATCATCAAAGTTATTGACCATATCAACAGTATCCTTATACAGATCCTGCATCATGTCCTCACCTATGAGTCTCAAACGAGCTTCCGTATAACGCATTGCTGCGGCACTATCACCATCAATTGAGCCAAAGTTTCCCTGACCGTCAACAAGTGGGTAACGCATAGCCCAGTCTTGTGCTAATCTGACTAAGGCACCATATACTGATGAATCACCATGAGGGTGGTATTTACCTAATACCTCACCTACGATTCTTGCACTTTTCTTATAAGGTTTATCCGACGTATTCCCCAGTTCCTGCATTCCAAAAAGGATACGGCGGTGCACTGGTTTGAATCCGTCCCGAACATCAGGTAAGGCACGAGCAACAATCACTGACATAGAATAGTCAATGTACGATGACTTCATTTCCTCATCGATGTTCACTTTTATGATTCGATCTTGTTCTTGCATTAAGTTTAAATGTTATTATTAAAACATGTCTCTAAAAACCTTGTAAAGGTACGACATTTACCAAACATACGAAAAAATATTGGGCAAAAATATCGTTGCGTTGAGTTTTTTTTGGTTATTGTTATGAAATGTAAACGCTTTTATGCACCTCCTTTGTGGGGCGTATCAATATTTGGCATGTAATTTGTAAAATATTTCATCGAAAAATAAGTAATTATTCAAAATTAGAATTATATTTGTCAAATTGGACTTAAGAATTAATATGAAAAATCAATTTTCACAACGTGTGACAGATATCCTCAACTATAGTAAGGAAGAGGCTTTTCGATTGCGGAACGACTTCATCGGTCCCGAACATTTATTGTTGGGATTGTTACGTGAAGGTGACGGAAAGGCTATCGATCTGCTGACAACTTTACATGTTGACTTAAAAGATATTAAGAACGGCCTGGAAGATATTCTTAAAATGCAACCTAATGTAGATGTACAGGGTGGACATCAAGAATTGAATTTCAATGAGCAAGCATCGAGAGTACTGAAACTTTGCATTTTGGAATCTAAATTATTGAACAGCGACGTCGCAGATGCAGAACATTTATTATTGGCAATCATGAAATTAGGAAAGAACGAAGCGAAGAACTTGCTCGAGATATATGGCGTTACTTATCAGAAGTTGTATGACCAACTTTCACTGAAACCGGATGTTCGCTCTGGTTTAGGCTTCAGCGAGGATGAAGATGAGGAAGATAATGACCTCTCACGCAGTAGTATGGGGAGTAATCCATCCTCCCAAACAAAGACTCGTTCCAATCAGAACGACACGCCTGCCCTTGACTCTTTCGGTACGGACATGACAAAGTTGGCAGAAGAAGGGAAATTGGATCCAGTTATTGGTCGAGACAAAGAGATTGAACGCTTGGCTCAAATATTAACACGGAGAAAAAAGAACAATCCGGTTTTGATTGGTGAACCTGGTGTTGGTAAATCTGCCATTGTCGAAGGATTGGCACTACGCATTGTTCAGAAGAAGGTATCACGCATCTTATATGACAAGCGTGTTGTGGCTCTGGATATGGCTGCCGTTGTGGCCGGAACGAAATACCGTGGCCAATTCGAAGAACGATTACGTGCCATTTTGTCGGAATTGAAAAGAAACAAAGATATTATCCTGTTTATTGACGAGATTCATACGATTATCGGTGCGGGAGCAGCAGCGGGATCAATGGATGCTGCCAATATGTTGAAGCCGTCTTTATCACGTGGAGAGATACAATGTATTGGTGCGACAACGTTAGATGAATATCGCCAGAGTATCGAGAAAGACCGTGCCTTGGAACGTCGTTTCCAAAAGATTATCGTTGATCCGACAACTCCGGAAGAAACGCTCCAGATATTGAAGCAGATAAAGGATAAATATGAGGATCATCACAATGTAATCTATACTGAAGCTGCATTAAAAGCGTGTGTCCGACTGACTGAGCGTTATATTAACGACCGTTATTTCCCCGATAAGGCGATTGATGCGTTGGATGAAGCTGGTTCGCGCGAACACCTAATAAATATAAATGTTCCAAAAGAAATCGAGAATCAGGAACGGATGATTGAAGAGACCAAAGAGTGGAAGAACAATGCCGTGAAGTCACAAAACTTTGAGCTTGCAGCCAACTACCGAGACAAAGAGAAAATGCTTGAATTACAGTTGCACGCTATGCGTGATCAATGGGAACAGAGGATGAAAGAGGAGCGGCAGATTGTGGATGAGGCACAGATTGAAGATGTCGTATCAATGATTTCGGGGGTTCCTGTTCAGCGTATGGCTAAGACGGAGGGCGAAAAGCTTCTCAGCATGAAGGATGAACTGAAGTCAAAGGTAATTGGTCAGGATAAGGCAATTGATGTTTTGGTGAAAGCCATCCAGCGTAACCGACTCGGCTTGAAATCTCCGAACCGTCCTATTGGAACATTCATGTTTGTCGGTCCTACAGGTGTTGGAAAAACATACTTGGCTCAACAATTGGCCTT
>DGRY01000019.1:2272-13570 GCA_002391185.1 Prevotella sp. UBA4376 | reverse complement strand
ATAGAGTCGTTATAAAGCACGGCATTATCATACTGGCTGAGTATCTTACGTTGCTTGTCAGATAGTTCCGGACGTTTATCCTCATAGCTGCTTGCCCAGAAATGAGTCTGGTTGCGTGGATAGCGTGTCTTGTATGTAACATGCTGCCCCAACAGATGGAAGATTACAAGATTAGCTCCCTCTGTTTGCTGCATTGTTGAAGCGGGCTTTATTTGATTTGAAATCTTTATCTTTCCCTCTTTCACAAACTCATCATAGCAGCCAAGCAGTTCTGAGTCATAGCGATACAGTTTGTCGTTACGTATATCAAACTGTTCCTTGCTCAACTGTGGATTGTTCAGGAATACACCTCCACTAAAGTCGTAAACAGCTTCCTTTGCTTTTGAAAGGAACTGGTTGGTGAGGAACGAAACCTTATATCCTGCCTTACGGAAAAGCTGTGGAAAGAGAGGATAGTCACACCATTCGCCCCTCTGCCCTACTACATGAGTAGAAAGTACATTCTTAAACACATAACTTGTGAGGTTCCAGCATGCAACAACATCGTCAAACTTCACAAGACCACCGTTTTTCTCAAGTGCCACCTGGTTTGGGGTTGTGTCCATAAAGTAGCCATACTGCTGAGAATGGTTCTTGGCATAGCTCTCGCCAATAATAAGCACTATTGTTGGCGACTTATAGCTACAACTGTCAACAGTTACTTTTTCCGAGGCTTCCAACAACTGGTCAACCTGATTGGCTGCAAGACTATTGGCATACACACTGAACACCAAACGATAGATAGGCACATAAAGCTGAGCATGATTCTGCTCTGTAAGCGTGTGTTCCACTTCACCAATAGAATGTCGGGTCATCAACTTGTAGGTTGCAGCTTTATTCTCCCAGCTATTAACACCACACAGCACGACAAAGCCAACAACTACTATGCCCACATAACAAAGCAACTTTGAATTAAGACTTAATCTTGGCAGTTTCTTGTACTTAGGTAAAATGGCAAGTGCAATATTCAAAAGCATGAACAACAATATCCAACCCAAACGACTGAATATTATATCCGACGAGAATATTGTTGTAAGAAATTCACCAGCCTCCCTACTGTCGGTCTCTCCAACCAACATCAGGATAGAAGGATTTAGTGTTGAATCGTATTTCACAAAGCAGAACACATCAACAAGTGCTACTGCATACAGAACGATATATAACAGCATCTTTATCCAACGGCGCACTTTCAAAGGGATGCACGAAAGCACAGCACACAGGATATAGATATCAAAAAACAGTTCGTAGAAAAGATTATCGTAGAGTTGCGCATTACGTGTGTTAGGCAGTGTGCAAAGGGCACAAATAATGCCCAATGCATACATCATAATAGCAAAAAACGCATTTTCATTAAGTGGCTTTACCGCCAAACGAAGAAGAGAATTTATATGTTTAAATATCTTCATCAGATTTTTTTCTGCAAAAATACAAAATTATCCGTAATATTCCTTCACCATAGGAATGATTTTCTCGGGTATCAGTCCCTTTAGGGACTCATTCTGTTTAACAAGCTGTCTAATCTCGGTGCTACTAAGATTAAAGAGTGGAGTGTCAACATAGGTAACACCTGTCGGCATTTTTAACTCATCAACATCATAACCTTGACGAGGGTACACAAAAACAGGATAGTGTTCCAATATTTCCTTATAGCCAAACCAGCGTTCAAAAGCCAACCAGTTATCAGCACCAATAATAAGCGCAAACTGCCTGTCGGGATAATCAACTGACAGATGTTGCAAGGTGTGGAGCATATAGGAAGGACGAGGAAGATGAAATTCGTAATCGCACGCCAGCATATCAGGTTCATCCTCCAAAGCCATCTGCGTCATTAGTAAACGTTTTTCATCATCAAGCAAATCTGCAGAAGCTTTCTTAAAAGGGTTTAGAGGCGAAACAACAAACCATATCTCCCTCAAAGACAATTTTTTAAGTAATTGTCTTGCAAGTTCAATATGCCCTGTATGAATAGGATTAAACGAACCACCAAAAATACCTGTCAACTTTTTATCTTCCATCATTCAAAACTTGCCTGATAATAAAGCGAGTGATTTTGCAATGCAAACTTAGCTTATTTATACTGCAAAGTGGGCCACTTTTGAATACAAAACAGCCCACTTTAAATAACAATACTAAATATCTTTATTTTGCGAGAAACTCTTCAACAAGTTTCAAGGTCTCTGCTTCAGCCTCAGCCAAATTGTCGTTAACAACAACATGATCAAACTGGTCAGCAAAAGTCAATTCGTATTCTGCCTTTGCCAATCGCTGTTCTATAACCTCGGGCGCATCTGTAGCACGACCAACAAGTCGCCTACGCAATTCCTCAACCGATGGTGGCTGAATAAAAATACTCAAAGCCTCGTCACCATAGAATTTCTTTATGTTGCAACCACCTTTCACATCTACGTCGAAAACAACATTTTCTCCCTTGGCTGTCTGGTTGTCAACCTGACTCTTCAATGTACCATAGAAACGATTTTCGTACACCTCTTCATACTCAAGAAACTCATCGTTTTCTATCTTCTGTCTAAATTCTTCAGGAGTAAGGAAAAAATATTCAACACCATTCTGTTCTGTACCACGAGGCGCTCGACTTGTGCAACTGATAGAGAATGCTAAGTTCAACTCAGGATGCTCTTTCATCAAATACTGCACAATAGTGCTCTTGCCCGAACCTGATGGTGCAGAGAAGATTATTAACCTCCCCCGACCCCTCCCAAGGAGGGGGGTGCCTGACGAATTATTATTTTGTTCTTCCATTTTGCGTTTTATTTTTGCGATTACACCTTCTATATCCTGCAATACTTCATTATTATCAAATCTTATAACAGTAAAACCTTGGGATTCTAAATATTTTGTCCTTATCTCATCAGATATAATCTGGTTGCCAAAATAATGATAACCTCCATCAACTTCAACAACAAGATTATACTTTAAACAAACAAAATCAGCAATATAACTACCTATTTGATGTTGACGACGAAAACGCACTCCAAGCGCTTGGCCTCTAACATTTTCCCAAAGCATAGCCTCCGCGGTTGTTGGGTATCTACGATTGCTCTTTGCATTTCTTTTCAACAGATTGAAAGTACCATCTCCATTGGTCTCATACCCATATTTTCCATATATCGTATGCCCAATTTCCTTTCTACCTTTATCATCTTCCTCCATAATGACAAATATCAATCTACATGGTCTTTATAAAAAATCTCCAAGAGCCCACATCCCGCCTGGTCCTCCCCTCCTCTTGGAGGGGTCGGGGGAGGTTAAAGCGCATTCAACACTTGCTCCTTAATCTGCTCAAGCTCGTCCTTCATCTTCACCACAATGTTCTGCATTTCTGCCTGATTACTCTTAGAACCTGTAGTGTTGATTTCACGACCCATTTCCTGAGCAATAAAACCAAGTTTCTTGCCTAAAGGCCCCTCCTCGTTCATTGTATCGCGGAAATACTTCAAGTGATTAGCAAGACGCTGTTTCTCTTCGCTGATATCAAGTTTCTCGATATAATAAATAAGTTCTTGCTCAAGACGATTCTTGTCGTACTCAACTTCAGGAATAGCCTCAAGTCCCTTGATAATCTGTTCACGAATCTTTGGAACACGACTCTTCTCGTAAGGCTCAATACTTGCAAGAAGATTAGCGATATTATCAATCTTTTCCTCAAACTTCTTCTGCAAGGCAGCACCTTCCTGACGACGGAAAGCCTTAAGATTGCTCACAGCCTCATCAATAGCCTGAGTAGCTGCAGCCCACTCCTCGTCGGTGAGTTCCTCAACATCAGTCTTTGTTGTCACATCTGGCAAACGAAGAAGAGTTTCAAACCAGTTTTCTGGCTCTGGAATTCCTGTCGCTTCTGAAATGGCCTTTATCTGTTCAAAATATTTCTTTACAATATCACTATTGATAGGTGAAGCCTCAGCAACAACATCCTTCTCTATCCAAATAGAGAAGTCAACCTTGCCTCGATCCAGCTGTTTAGCCACATACTGGCGAATTTCCATCTCCTTCTCGCGATAGAGCGGAGCGATACGTGTTGAGAGATCAAGAGTCTTACTGTTTAATGACTTAATCTCAACATTAATTTTCTTTTCATTGTAAGCTACTACTGCTTTTCCGTAGCCCGTCATTGACTGTATCATGGTTTCTTCACGTTAAATTTCTGCAAAAGTACGAAAATTGCGGGAAAAAAGAGTAAATTTGCATGTTATTTAGAATAGATTAATTATTATGTCGTGTATATTGAACATTGAAACGAGTACAAACGTGTGCTCTGTTGCAGTAAGTAATGACGCCGAATGCATCTTCAACAAGGAGGACCATAGCGGCGGTCCTCATCACAATGAACAACTTGGAACCTTCATTGACGAGGCTCTCTCATTTATGGACAACCATGCCATTCCGCTTGACGCTGTGGCGGTTAGCTGCGGTCCAGGTTCATACACTGGTTTGCGCATTGGAACATCTATGGCAAAGGGTGTAGCCTATGGTCGTGATGTGAAACTCATTGCTGTTCCTACTCTTGAACTGCTTTGTGTTCCCGTGTTGCTTCGTGAAATGGTAAAGGAAGAAAATGCGCTTCTCGTTCCAATGCTCGATGCCCGCCGCATGGAGGTCTATGCACAGGTGTTCACACAAGCACTCAAGGAAGTGCGCCCTATACAGGCTGACATCGTTGATGCCGACACCTACAAAGAGTATCTCGACAAGGCACCTGTATATTTCTTTGGCGACGGAGCCAAGAAATGCAAAGAGGTGATCAATCACCCAAATGCACACTTCATCGACAACATTGATGCTTTAGCAAAATATATGTTCCCATTGGCTGAAAAGCGCATCGCCATTGAGAAGTATGAAGATGTGGCATACTTTGTGCCTTTCTATCTAAAAGACTTTGTTGCTAAGAAATCCAAGCCTTTACTCGAAATAGAAAAATAAGAAATATGAACATTGAAGGATTAGACTACAATACACAGCGCGAGAAACTCATACTTCCGGAATACGGACGTGAGATTCAGAATATGGTTGACTACTGCGTTGCGCTGAAAGACAAGGAAGAACGTCAGAAGTGCGCAGAAGCCATCGTTGCTATCATGGACCGCATGTACCCCCAGAACCGTGCTACTGAAGATTACGAGCAGCGCCTTTGGGATCATCTCGCCATTATGAGTAATTTTCAACTTGACATTGACTTTCCTTTCGATGTTAGTGGTGCTCTCAAAATGGCAACAAAGCCAGAACCCATAGAATACCCTATGAAGCGCATTCCCGTAAAACACTATGGCAATATGGTCTTTGAACTATTCAAACAGTTGGAAACCATGCCTGATGGCGAAGAACGCGACGAACTGATTCGCCTCACAGCCAATCAGATGAAGCGCGACCTTCTACAATGGAGTCATGGTTCATCAGCCGACGAGAAAGTGGCCAGCGACTTAGCACGTTTCACAAATGGCAAAGTGCAGCTCGACCTCGACAGTTTTGTTTTTGAAAAGATAAATGAGCGTGAGACTCTGCAGAATAACAACGGAGGCAAACGCAAAAAGAAATAATTGTCTATGGAATCATTTATCATAGAAGGCGGACATCACCTAAAGGGAACCATCACACCACAAGGTGCAAAGAACGAAGCTCTGCAGGTTATCTGTGCAACATTGCTCACCAACGAACCTGTACGCATAAAGAACATTCCTGATATTCTTGATGTCAACAACCTCATAAAACTCTTGGCCGACACAGGGGTTAAGGTAACCCGCAACTCACGTAACGACTACACATTCCAAAGCGATGAACTCAATCTCGACTATCTTGACAGCATTGAGTTTGTTAAGAAATGCTCTGCCCTACGTGGTAGTGTACTAATGATTGGTCCGTTGCTGGGACGTTTCGGCAAGGCTACAGTAGCCAAACCAGGAGGCGACAAGATTGGTCGCCGCCGTCTCGACACTCATTTCCTTGGCTTCAAGAATCTTGGAGCTCATTTCGTAAAAGACGAGGAACGTGATGTTTTCCAAATAAAGGCTCAACAGCTCAACGGCTGCTACATGCTTCTTGATGAAGCTTCAGTAACGGGTACTGCCAACATCGTTATGGCTGCAGTATGCGCCAAAGGCACCACAACAATATACAATGCAGCCTGCGAACCTTATCTGCAACAGCTTTGCAAACTGCTCAACTCTATGGGCGCAAACATCACAGGCATAGGCAGCAACCTGCTCACCATCGAAGGTGTAGAAAAGCTGCATGGAGCAGAGCACACCATCCTTCCCGACATGATTGAGGTTGGCTCATTCATTGGTATGGCCGCTATGATTGGCGATGGCATTCGCATAAAGAATGTATCGCTCAAAAATTTAGGTATCATCCCCGATGCTTTCCGCCGTTTAGGTGTAAAAATAGAAGCTGAAGGCGACGACCTTTTCATTCCAAAACAAGAACACTATGTTGTCGATTCATTTATCGACGGCACTATCATGACACTTGCCGATGCACCTTGGCCAGGACTCACTCCTGACCTTCTTTCGGTGTTGCTCGTTGTTGCAACACAGGCTCGTGGCACAGTGCTCATTCACCAGAAAATGTTTGAAAGTCGCTTGTTCTTCACCGACAAGCTCATTGATATGGGTGCACAGATTATTCTTTGCGACCCTCATCGAGCTGTGGTTGTTGGACACGACAGAAACATCACTCTGCGTGCAGGCCGCATGACAAGTCCTGATATCCGCGCGGGTATAGCTTTGCTCATTGCTGCCATGAGTGCCAACGGCACAAGTCGCATTGCCAACATTGCTCAGATTGACCGCGGTTACGAGGATATTGAACATCGTTTAAATAGCCTCGGAGCTTGTATCAAGCGTGTTGACGACTAACTATAATTAAACGCAAACAGTCATAAGATTAAATATGATAAGAAGAGAAGACGTTTACAAGATTGGCAGATTAGGTAAGCCTCATGGAGTGAAGGGCGAGATAAGTTTCAACTTCGACGATGATATCTTTGACCGTCAAGATGCCGACTATATCATTCTTGATATCGACGGAATACTCGTACCTTTCTTTATGGAAGAATATCGTTTCAAGAACGATGAAACAGCCCTGATGATTCTTGAAGGTATCGACTCACAGGAGAAGGCAGCCAATCTTACAGGTCTCGACGTGTATTTCCCTCGTGAGCTTGCCGACAGAGACGAAGAGAATGTTTCATGGGCACAAATCATTGGATTTGCTCTGCACGACATAAACACCGATAAGTTCTTGGGGACAATACAGGCTGTTGACGACTCTACCATCAACATTCTCTTTGAGATTGAAACTCCCGATGGCAGCGAAGCTCTTATCCCTGCCAACGAAGCTCTTATCAAAGGCATTGATGTGAAGGCTAAGAGAATAGACTACGATCTTCCCGATGGTCTTATGAACCTTGACTAAACGATAGTAATAATGAAAGAAGAAATAAAGAAAAAACAAATATGTATTCTTGGCAGTACAGGCAGCATAGGCACTCAGGCTCTCGATGTTATTGAGCAGCATAGCGACCTCTACGAAGTGTACTGCCTCACAGCCAACAACAGCGTGCAGAAACTTGCCGAACAGGCACACAAATTCAAGCCTGCAGCTGTTGTCATTGCCAACGAAGAACACTATGAAGAACTGCAACAGCTGCTCGTTGATGAACCCGACATAAAGGTGTATGCCGGCCGACAGGCTCTTGAAGAAATTGTGCAGGCTGAACCTATCGACATGGTTTTGGCTTCAATGGTGGGATTCTCTGGTCTTGTACCAACAATCAATGCCATAAAGGCTGGCAAAAAGATTTGTCTTGCCAACAAGGAAACTCTTGTTGTTGCCGGCGAGCTCATCCTTAACCTTGTTCAGCAGTATCATGTAGATATGCTTCCTGTTGACTCTGAGCATAGTGCCATCTTCCAGAGTCTTGTAGGCGAAAACATGAACGAGGTTGACAAGATTCTGCTCACCTGTTCAGGCGGTCCTTTCCGCAACTACACACACGAACAGCTCAAAACAGTTACAGCTGCCGACGCCCTGAAACATCCCACATGGGACATGGGTGCAAAGATAACCATCGACTCTGCTTCACTAATGAACAAGGGTTTTGAGGTGATGGAAGCAAAATGGCTTTTCGGTGTACCAGCCGACAAGATTCAGGTACTCATTCATCCACAGTCAATTGTTCATAGTGGTGTTCAGTTCATGGACGGAGCAGTAAAGGCTCAATTGGGTGTGCCAGATATGCGCCTACCTATTCAGTATGCCTTCTCTTTCCCACAGCGCTTAACTCTCAAGGGCGAGCGTCTTGATTTCTTCAAAGCACAGAAGTTAGAGTTCTTCGAACCCGATGTAAACAAGTTCAAGTGCTTGGCATTGGCATACGAGGCCATCAACAAGGGAGGCAACATGCCATGTATCCTTAATGCAGCCAACGAGGTTGCCAACCTTGCATTCAGAAAGAATCAATGCAGCTTCCTCGGTATGGCAGAGATTATAGAACAAACCATGCAGAAAACGGCTTTCGACAAGAATCCCGACCTTGATGTTTATCTCCAAACAGATAAGGAAGCTCGTCGCATAGCGTCAGAACTTGTAGCACAAAACTCGTAGATATTTCGAACTCAATTTTTCTCGAATAGAAATCTTTTCGAACTCAATTTTTGAGGTCTCGAATTAGAGAATTAGAGAATTAGAGAATTAAATTGTTAAGATGAGTTGATGAGAACTAAGGCACAAGCCAAAAATTGACTTTCCCTTCGGCCGTCGAACTTCGTTTCTCAAATTCTCTAATTCGAGATAAAAAATAAAATCTCTATTTTAGAGATAAAGATTAAATGCGAGATAAGTTCAATATGTTAAAGTAGAATTATAAAACTAAAATAAAAAATGGAAGTATTTTTAATCAGACTGCTTCAGTTCATACTGGCAATCTCTTTACTCGTCTTGCTTCATGAAGGCGGACACATGTTTTTCGCCAAACTCTTTGGAGTGAGAGTCGAGAAATTCTATATCTTCTTTGACCTTGGAATTGGCAAATGGACAGGAAAACTTTTTAGTTTCAAGCCAAAGAACAGCGACACCGAATACGGTGTTGGTTGGCTTCCACTTGGTGGATACTGCAAAATTTCGGGTATGATTGACGAAAGCATGGACACCGAACAGATGAAACAACCTGCTCAGCCATGGGAATTCCGCGTAAAACCAGCATGGCAGCGCCTGCTCATCATGATTGGTGGTGTTACTGTGAATTTCATCTTTGCACTCTTCCTCTACTGCATGATTATGTTCACATGGGGCGAAACCTATGTTCAGGTAAAAGACATGAAGCAGGGTATGAAATTCAACAAAGAGGCAAAAGCCTATGGTTTTAAAGACCGCGACATCCTTGTAGGAACCGACAACGGCACATTCAAGGATTTCAATGCCGACCTCTTCCGCGATCTGTCAAAGGCAAAGCGTGTTGACATCATCCGCAATGGCAAACCAATGAGCATCAACCTGCCTGGCGACATCAACCTGCTCAACATGTTGAAATCATCACCAATGTTCTGCCGTCCATTCCTCAATGCTGATGTTGACAGCATTATTGAAAAAGGTCCTGCATATAAGATAGGTATAAGAAAAGGCGACCGTTTGCTTGCCATCAACGGAAAGAAAGTTGACTCTGCCAACGATTTCATGAACGAGCTGAGCAAACTTGAAGATGCCATGACAGGTGCGGTAACCCGTAAGGACAGCATTAAGATTCGCACAGCAGCTATCACATGGCAGTCAAAAGCTAACGGCGAGGTGCACACAGCAAAAGCCTTGCTTTCTAACGATTTGAAACTCGAGGTGGTGTTCCCTAACATCATGGAGATTTACAAACCTGTTCACATCGAATACAGTTTGCTTGAGAGCATTCCTGCTGGTATCAACTATGGCTGGAACGTGTTGAAGGGCTATGTCAGCGACATGAAATACGTTGCTTCAAAAGATGGAGCTAAATCACTCGGAGGCTTTGGCTCTATCGGCAGTCTGTTCCCTGCCGAATTTGACTGGTATATGTTCTGGAAGATGACAGCTCTGCTCAGCATCATCCTTGCATTCATGAACATTCTTCCTATCCCAGCCCTCGACGGTGGTCATGTACTGTTCCTTATCTATGAAATGATAACAGGCAGAAAACCATCTGAGAAATTCCTTATATGGGCTGAATACATTGGTATTGGCATTTTGGTACTGCTCATGGTTGTAGCCAACCTCAACGATATCCTGCGCTGGCTGGGATATATGTAGAATGTGGTATTTGGAATGTATAATGAGTAATTATTAATCATTAATCGCACTTCGTGCGAAGAATTTCACATTCCACATTTCACATTCCACATTTTTTTTTGTACTTTTGCACGAAAATAATAAAAGATCATGGACAGACTTCCAAACGATCCAAATATACTGTATAGTGCGATTAATATGCTCCTTCGAGATGAGGAGTTCGACAATTTCAACCAGCTATGTTATGCTTTCGGCGTCGAGCCTGCTAAGGTCGAAGCCAAACTAAACGACGCTGGCTTTGAATATTTTGCAGAAGGACGTTGCTTCAGAGCGAAGCAATAAAAATATAAGACTCCCGCAACACATCGTGTCTGCGAGAGTTTTTTGCGTTTATAGGGGCATATGCCCTTGGGTGAAGAGAAAACAAACATAATAAAAGAAATAGATAATGGCAAACTTAAGATTTGAGGTTGTAGCAGAAGCGTTCAAGAAGCGTCCACTAATTGTTGACACTCCAAAGGAGCGCCCCTCTGAGTATTTTGCAAAGTATGTGTTCAACCGTCAAAAAATGTATAAATATCTCCCTGCAGATATTTATGCCGAACTGGTGAATGTGATTGATAACGGAGCACGTCTCGACCGTTCTATTGCTGATGCCGTGGCAAGCGGTATGAAGCAATGGGCTATGGAAAACGGAGTTACACACTACACACACTGGTTTCAGCCTCTTACAGAAGGTACTGCCGAGAAACACGATGCCTTTGTAGAGCACGACGGCAAGGGAGGCATGATTGAACAGTTTGACGGCAAACTGCTGGTTCAGCAGGAACCTGATGCGTCAAGCTTCCCTAACGGTGGTATCCGTAACACCTTCGAGGCACGCGGATATTCTGCCTGGGACCCAACAAGTCCGGTGTTCATCATCGACGACACTCTATGTATCCCTACCATCTTCATCTCTTACACAGGTGAAGCCCTCGACTACAAGGCTCC
>DGRY01000019.1:1975-2214 GCA_002391185.1 Prevotella sp. UBA4376 | reverse complement strand
CTCGACTACAAGGCTCCACTGCTGCGCTCTCTGCATGCAGTAAACGTGGCTGCTACTGAGGTGTGCCATTACTTCAACCCCGATGTAAAGAAGGTTAGTGCCAACCTTGGTTGGGAACAGGAATATTTCCTTGTTGACGAAGACCTCTATTCGGCACGTCCCGACCTTATGCTCACTGGTCGCACCCTCATGGGACACGACTCTGCTAAAGACCAGCAGATGGACGACCACTATTTCGG
>DGRY01000019.1:1675-1811 GCA_002391185.1 Prevotella sp. UBA4376 | reverse complement strand
CAGTTTGAGCTTGCACCAATCTTCGAAGAGTGCAACCTTGCTGTCGATCACAATATGCTTCTCATGTCGCTCATGAAGAAAGTAGCACGCAAGCATGGCTTCCAGGTTCTTCTTCACGAAAAACCTTTCGATGGCA
>DGRY01000019.1:1271-1609 GCA_002391185.1 Prevotella sp. UBA4376 | reverse complement strand
CGGTTCGGGTAAGCATAACAACTGGAGCCTTACCACCGACACTGGCATACTCCTTCACAAGAGCGGTCGCACCCCTGAAGACAACCTGCGTTTCGTAGTGTTCATCGTTGAAACACTCATGGGCGTATATAAGCACAACGGTTTGCTCAAAGCATCTGTAATGAGTGCCACCAACGACCATCGTCTGGGCGCCAACGAGGCACCTCCTGCCATCATCTCAAGCTTCCTCGGTCGTCAGCTCTCCGATCTTCTCGACCACATCGAGAAAGCCGACAAGGAAGATCTCTTCAAGCTCGAAGGAAAGAAAATGCGCAAGCTCGACATTCCTGAGATTCCTG
>DGRY01000019.1:0-1197 GCA_002391185.1 Prevotella sp. UBA4376 | reverse complement strand
ACAACACCGACCGCAACCGCACATCACCATTCGCCTTCACCGGAAACCGCTTTGAGTTCCGTGCTGTAGGTTCAGAGGCTAACTGTGCAGCAGCAATGATTGTGTTGAACACAGCCGTTGCCGAGGCTCTCAACAACTTCAAGAAACGTGTCGATGCACTCATAGCAAAAGGCGAAGATCAAACCGATGCCATCATCGACATCATCCGCGAAGATATCAAGACCTGCCGACCAATACGTTTCGACGGCAACGGTTACAGCGATGAGTGGAAGGAAGAAGCTGCAAAACGTGGTCTCGACTGCGAAGCAAGCTGCCCTGTATGTTTCGACCGCTACCTTGATGCCGACAGCATTAAGATGTTCGAAAACGAAAACGTAATGCACGAGAACGAGCTCAAGGCACGCAACGAAGTGAAATGGGAAACCTACACCAAGAAAATACAGATTGAAGCACGTGTAATGGGCGACCTCGCCATGAACCACATCATCCCTGTAGCCACCCACTACCAGAGTCAGCTGGCTAAGAACGTGGTAAACATGATGGAGATTTTCGGTCGCGAGGAAGGTCACAAGCTCACCGAGCGCAACCTCACCATCATTCGTGAGATTGCAGAGCGCACAGAAACCATCGAGCGTGGTGTAGAAGAACTCATAGAGGCTCGCAAAGTGGCTAACCGCATCGAGAATGCACGTGAGAAAGCAGTTGCATATCACGATAACATAGCTCCAAAAATGGAAACTATACGCTATCAGATTGACAAGCTTGAACTCATCGTCAGCGACGAGCTCTGGACTCTGCCTAAGTATCGCGAAATGCTGTTCATACGATAAATTGCGCAATGCACGTAATACGTGCATTGCTAAATAAAAATTCTTTTCTCTATTCTTTACATTCATCTTGGGATGAGCCTTCGCTATTCCTTCGAGATGAGTCTTAGATGCGTCTATATTGGTCTTAGTATGTTTGAGCAATGAAAACCATTTACAAATATGGGATTCTGTTTCGAAGTAGTAAAAAGCAAAATTAAAGGTTTCTGGGCAGGCAGAAAATTTTCTCTGGGCAGAGAATAAAAATTGGCTAACTAAGGAAAAATAAGAGCAGTTTGAAAAGAATTTACGCGTGCATTTTTTTTCAACTTTTCTTTTTCAACTTCACCCCTTTCGTTTAAACGTTATGATATTCAGAGGGTTAAGTCAG
>DGRY01000027.1 GCA_002391185.1 Prevotella sp. UBA4376 | reverse complement strand
CAAAAGGAAAGCTTGCTTTTCTTTTTATTTCCGAGCGACAGTATTTTCGGTGAAGCCCAAGATATTAAAAAGCGAGTGAAATACAAAAAGCAACTTAAAATTTTACGCTATAGTAATAAAAAGTTTTAATGATAGAGTAACTTTCATGGTATTTTATTACCTTAGCAGCGAAGAAATATGTAATGAATGTTTTAAGTAAAGAGGTGAAATCTCAAGCCTAAATTCATCCTAAACGCATCTTAAAGGCATCCTAAAGGAATAGTAAAAGATGAAATATGGGATTGGAGATGGAAAAATGTAGTAAAAAATGAATAAGTTCGTTTATATCATATTATTAATAATAGCGTTTCCTTTGCAAGGTATGGCTCAGGAAATACGCCGTGGACCGCTTCATAGTATTGATTCACCACGTGAAGATTGGCTGTTGCCTGGTGATACGTTGGTTGACAAGAATGGCTGCCGGGTTTATACAGGTGAGAGTGTTCAGCTGAGAGAGCAGACAAAAACAGATGATAATGCTGTTACAAATACCTTTGCGGGTATGCACGAAGGTTTGAATACCTCTGTAGATCTTAGTGCCTTCTATGTGTCGGGAAAGGGATTGCCGCATCATGGAGGTTTTTCGCAGGGCATCGACCTTACTTATCTTGCTCCCTTGACTAAAGACAAGAAGGCATGGATGGCTTTAGGAGGAAATCTTCAGCATATCAACTGGGGAGGCGATCATTATTATAATGGTTCGCTCTATGCAATGTTGGGTTACAAGTTCAACGAGCATTGGGAGGCATGGATATATGGACAGAAAAATGTAGTGAACAATTTCAATAACTATGGTTGGGGCTATGGTAGATATGGAATGTGGGGTTGGAATTCTATGTATGGCCCTATGTATTATAATAGGATAGGGATGGGCACACCAGGTGCCGATGTGCTTGGGGCAGCCGTGAGATATTCGCCCAATAAGAATTTCTCAATTCAAATAAATTTTGAGGGAGCATGGTATAATAATGCACCTGCTTATTTCGACCAATATAACTATCCTGGGAACACGGGGATGAGGGTGAAATAGAATGAGGAATGAGGAATGTGGAGTGTGGAATGTAGAATTGGTCGCCCTGTGGGCGATTAAAAATTATGAATTTGGAATTATGAATTAATCGCACTTTGTACGGTGATGAGTGAAATTGTAAGAAAAAGAATAAAAAATATAGCAATTTGTTTGGTAGAGTAAAATAAAAACTTTACTTTTGCAATTGTAGAATAACAAAAGACTAAAAAAATATGAATATGTCATTTGCATCTTTTCATTATTACTTTTACTTTGCAAGAATTTGTAGAGCGGGAAGTTGCGTGTGATATTTCAACTTAGGAAGATGAATTAAGTTTAGAATATACGAAACGGTCCCGCTCAACAAAGAGTAGGACCGTTTTCATTATCTACCAAATATATGAAACGAATAGCAATACAAGGAGAGTTAGGCTCTTTTCACGATATAGCTGCTCATGAATACTTCAAAAACGAACAGATAGAACTTATCTGCTGTAATACATTCGAAGAGGTGTTTGAGCATATCAAGAATGATCCAACAGTTGTGGGACTCTGTGCTATAGAAAACACCATAGCTGGAAGTTTGCTTCATAACTATGATTTGTTGCGTTCATCAGGAACAACAATTGTAGGAGAGCACAGACTTCATATTGAGCACGCTATATGTTGCTTGCCAGATGACAACTGGGATACAGTAAACGAGGTTCACTCTCACCCTGTAGCCCTGATGCAATGTAGAAATTTTCTTAGTGGGCATCCCGAACTAAAGGCTGTTGAGGCTGAAGATACAGCAGGAAGTGCGGCATACATAAAGAAAAACAATCTGAAAGGAAACGCAGCCATCTGTTCAGCCTATGCAGCCGAGATGTATGGCATGAAAGTGTTGCAGAATGATATACACGACAATAAACACAATTTCACGCGCTTTCTTGTGTGTTGCGACCCTCATAAGGCAGCTTTGCTTCGTCCGGTAGAAAACTGCAATAAATCAAGTCTGGTGTTTAGTTTGCCACACGAAGAAGGAAGTTTGAGTAAGATACTCACCATTCTTAGTTTTTACGACATCAATCTCACAAAGATACAGAGCTTGCCAATAATTGGTCACGAGTGGGAATATCTGTTCTATGTTGATGTAACATTCGACAATCTAACACGCTATCGGCAGTCTATAGATGCAATAACCCCTTTGGTGAGAAATATCAAGATATTAGGTGAATACAAGGAACGATAAATATGAACATACAACCAGCAAACAGAGTAAACGAGATACAAGAATACTACTTTAGTAGAAAACTAAAGGAAGTGGCTCAGCTTAATGCCGAGGGTAAGGATATTATTTCTTTGGCGATAGGCAGTCCTGATATGCCGCCATCAAAACAGGCTATAGACAAGCTTTGTGAAGTGGCTCATCAGGAAAATGCACATGGCTATCAACCTTCTTCAGGACTTCCAGAGTTGCGTGAAGCCATGGCAGGATTCTATAAGCGCATATACGGAGTAGAACTCAACGCTATGAGCGAGGTTCAGCCCATCATAGGTAGCAAGGAAGGAATAATGTATGCCACTCTGGCATTCTGCAATCCTGGCGACGAAGTGCTTATTCCTAATCCTGGTTATCCAACCTACACAGCAATAAACAAAATCTTTGGTACAAAGATAACGTATTATGACCTGTGTGAGAATAACGGTTGGCAACCCGATTTTGATGCGTTGGAGAAAATGAATCTGAGCAAGGTGAAGCTTCTATGGACAAACTATCCAAACATGCCAACAGGTGGAAATGCCAGAAGAGAAACCTACGAAAAACTTGTTGATTTTGCTAAGCGTCATAATATTGTTGTTGTAAACGATAATCCTTATTCTTTGATTCTGAATGAAAACCCAATGAGCATCATGCAGATAGAGGGTGCAAAAGACTGTTGTATAGAGCTCAATTCTATGTCGAAAAGTCACAATATGCCAGGTTGGCGTGTAGCTATGATAATTAGCAATCCCACATTCATTAGTTGGATGTTCAAGGTGCAGAGCAACATAGAAAACGGAACCTTTAAGGGCATTCAGCTTGCTGCAGCTGAGGCTTACAACACCAACAGCGAAGAATGGCATCGAATAAACAACATCGAGAACTATCAACGACGCCGAGTTATTGCCGAGCAGATAATGACAGAACTCGGATGCAAATATGATTCATCTCAGGTTGGAATGTTCCTTTGGGGACGCATACCCGATGAATATGCCGATGTTGAGGAGCTCACCGAGAAAGTGTTGCACGAAGCACGAGTGTTTATCACCCCTGGATTTATCTTTGGTAGTAATGGAAAAAGATACATACGTATTTCGCTATGTGCAAAAGATGAGAAAATGCAACAAGCTCTTGAAAGAATCAAAGCTTTGAAAAAATAAAAATAGAAACCTCCCCCATCCCCCTCCAAAAGGAGGGGGCTACCCAACAGATAAAATTTGATTGAAATGCCAATAGTTTGCTTTCGGTTTTCAATCGGAGAGGAGGTTGTTTAATGTCAATAAAAATAGAAACATAAAAAGAAGATATTATGGAACTGGAATTAGAACCTCTAAAATTACCAAGTGATAACGAACGCCCTATTGTTATAGCTGGACCATGTTCGGCTGAAACAGAGGAGCAGGTGATGACAACAGCAAAGCAATTGGCTGATAAAGGCTGCCATATGTTCAGAGCAGGAGTGTGGAAACCACGTACAAAACCAGGAGGCTTTGAAGGACATGGCGAAAAAGCCTTGCCTTGGATGAAGCGTGTGAAAGAAGAAACAGGTATGCTCACAGCAACCGAGGTGGCTACTCCAGAACATGTGGAGCTGGCTCGCAAATATGGTATTGATATATTATGGGTGGGAGCACGTACAACCGCCAACCCTTTCGCTGTACAAGAACTTGCCGACAGCTTGAAAGGATTTGAAGGTCCGGTATTAGTGAAGAATCCTGTAAATCCCGATCTTGAATTGTGGATTGGAGCCATGCAGCGAATCAATCAGGCTGGTATTAAGCGGCTTGGAGCCATTCATCGTGGATTCTCATCATACGACAAGAAGATTTACCGCAATCTTCCTATGTGGCAGATAGCTATAGAACTTCATCGCAGAATACCTGAATTGCCAATAATTTGTGATCCAAGTCATATTGGTGGACGTAGAGACCTTATAGCACCATTATGTCAGCAGGCTATGGATCTTGGTCTTGATGGCTTGATAGTGGAAAGCCATTGCAATCCAGATGAGGCTTGGAGTGATGCAAAGCAGCAGGTTACACCTGATATACTTGATTATATTCTTAGTTTGCTTGTTGTGCGTGATGAACACACATCAACCGAGGGCATAGGACAGTTGCGTCGTCAGATTGACGAACTTGACAACAATCTTATGGAACTCTTGGCAAAGCGTTTCCGTGTTTGTCGTGAAATAGGTACTTTCAAGAAAGAACACAATATGACCGTGTTGCAGGCCAATCGCTATAGTGAGATACTTGAAAAGCGTGGAGCTCAAGCAAGTTTGTGTGGTATGGATCCACAATTTGCAGCTCATGTCTTTGAACTTATACATGAAGAGAGTGTTCGTCAGCAGCTACAGATAGTTAATGAATAAGAAATGAAAATATTAATAATGGGAGCCGGTAAAATGGGCTCCTTCTTTATTGACCTGTTGTCTTTCGAGCACGAGGTGGCTGTATATGAAAAAGATGCTAAGCGATTGCGCTTTACATATAACTGCTATCGTTTTCAGTCATTAGACGAGGTGCGTGATTTCAAGCCAGAACTTGTTATTAATGCTGTAACGGTAAAATACACGTTGTCGGCTTTTAAAGAAGTACTTCCATATCTGCCTGACGACTGTATAATTTCAGATATAGCATCTGTGAAAACAGGACTGAAAGACTTTTATGAGCAGAGCGGACATCCGTTTGTGAGCACTCACCCTATGTTTGGTCCAACATTTGCTAATCTCAACCAGTTGAGTGAGGAAAATGCTATCATCATCAGCGAGGGTGATTACATGGGACGTATATTCTTCAGAGACCTATATCATAAACTCGATTTGAACATCTATGAATACACGTTTAAGGAACACGACGAAACCGTGGCTTATTCGTTGAGTATTCCTTTTGTGTCAACATTTGTATTTGCGGCCGTAATGAAGCACCAAGATGCTCCAGGAACAACATTCAAACGTCATATGCGTATAGCAAAGGGCGTATTGAACGAAGATGATTATCTTTTGCAGGAAATACTTTTCAATCCCTACACAAGCGGGCAGGTTAGTCAGATTCGTTCAGAACTAAAGGAACTCATTGAAATCATAGATAACAAGGATGGTAAGAGATTTAAGGCTTATCTGAACAAGATACGTAATCATGTAAAAGAAGATATACAGTAAAGCTTATGAGTTTTTTGGCACTACTTTTGGGAATATTCACGTTGATGGAGTTGAACTGCGAGAATCTTTTCGATACCAAGCACGACTCCTTGAAGCAAGATCAAGAGTTTTTGCCTGAAAGCTATCATCGGTGGAATGATTATCGTTACTGGTGTAAACTTGAACATATTGGTCAGGAAATAGTCAGTAACGATAATTTAGACAATAATACTCTTCCCGATTTGGTTGCATTATGCGAGGTAGAGAATGATTCCGTATGTAGAGATCTTACTAAGAGATCTTTGTTGCGTACAGCAGGTTACGAATATATTGTAACCAATTCTCCTGATGTAAGAGGCGTTGATGTGGCTTTATTGTATCAGCCGTCAAGTTTTCGGCCAATTAATCATTATTCAATAAGAGTGACCCCGATAATCGGGATGCGTTCAACACGAGATATTCTATATGCGTGTGGAACCCTGTATAATGGTGATACACTTCATGTTTTTGTCGTTCATATGCCAAGTAGAAGAGGAGGAGAAAAAGCCTCAAGACCTTTTAGAATGTGTGTTGCAGAACGACTGTGTGAGAGTGTTGACTCTATAAGGAATAAAAATGCGCAGGCTAATATAATTATTACAGGCGATTTTAATGATTATTCTGGCGACAAGAGTATTGTAAGACTGTCCGAAAGTGGTTTGCTTGAAATATCTGCAGGAGTAGAAGGTAGGCATGGCGCTAAAGGAACCTATAAGCATAAAGGCAGATGGGGGAGCTTAGATCATATTTTATGCACTTCGTCTCTTGCAGCCAGAGTAAAAACGTGTTTCGTTGTTGATTATCCTTTTTTACTTGAATCAGATAAAGAATATGGAGGAATGAAACCATTTAGAAACTTCAATGGATTCAAATGGCAGAATGGATTTAGTGATCATTTACCTTTAATAGCTCGGTTTGAAATAGCCGATTTTTAGAATTACGGATGTTTGATGTAGGTCAATTATTGTCCAAAAAATATAATAAATAGCTGAAGTTTCGTAAGCGAATTATTTTACTTGAGATTTTAA
>DGRY01000188.1:8011-8147 GCA_002391185.1 Prevotella sp. UBA4376 | reverse complement strand
AGAAAACTATGCCAAGATCAGTAAATCACGTTGCCTCTAAGGCAAAGAGAACACGTATCCTGAAGCTCACTAAAGGTTATTATGGAGCTCGCAAGAACGTTTGGACTGTAGCTAAGAACACTTGGGAGAAGGGTCT
>DGRY01000188.1:0-7962 GCA_002391185.1 Prevotella sp. UBA4376 | reverse complement strand
CTTGGGAGAAGGGTCTTACCTACGCTTATCGTGACCGTCGTAACAAGAAGCGCAACTTCCGCGCACTTTGGATTCAGCGTATCAACGCTGCTGCTCGTTTGGAGAATATGAGCTATTCACAGCTCATGGGTGCTCTGCACAAGGCAGGTATTGAGATTAACCGTAAGGTCCTCGCTGACCTCGCTGTTAACAATCCAGAGGCTTTCAAGGCTATTGTTGACAAGGTAAAGTAACAAAGAGTTTATCTCATAGTAAAGATCGCGTTCTTATGAATGCGATCTTTTTTTTGTCTCCCTATCCGCATTCGGTAGGATGGACACCAACTTCTTAAAGCCTTATTTTTATATAAAGTCATCATTACTTAATTCTTCATTGTACGAAGTGCGACTAATTCGTAATTCAAAATTCAAAATTCCAAATTCTTTTTTGTATCTTTGCATTCTGTATATAATTAGATATCAAAATATTAATGGTTTCAGTAGAAGGCTTAAAGGTGGAATTCGGGGTAAAGCCGCTTTTTACCGATGTTAGTTTTGTTGTTAACGATGGAGATCGTATAGCGCTTGTAGGAAAGAATGGTGCAGGAAAGTCAACCATGCTTAAAATTCTGTGTGGTTTGCAGCAACCTACTTCTGGTGTAGTGTCTATTCCTAACGAGTGCACTATTGGTTATCTTCCGCAGGTTATGAAACTGCAGGATGATACTACTGTGAAAGAAGAAACTCGCAAGGCTTTTGCTGATAGCACCAAACTCAAGTTAGAACTTGATCGTATGCAGCAGGAAATGGCTGACCGCACAGATTATGAAAGTGATTCGTATGCGCAGCTTGTTGAGGCTTTTACTCAGGCACACGAGCATTTTATGATGATGGGTGGTGATAATTATGAAGCTGAAATAGAGCGTACGCTTACAGGTCTCGGCTTTGATCGTTCTGATTTTGATCGCCCTACGCGAGAGTTCTCTGGTGGTTGGCGCATGCGTATCGAGTTGGCTAAGATTCTTCTTCGCAAGCCTGATGTGCTTCTTCTTGATGAGCCTACCAACCATTTGGATATTGAGAGTATTCAATGGCTCGAACAGTTCTTGCAGCAAAGTGCCAAAGCAGTGGTTCTTGTGAGCCACGACCGTGCGTTTATTAATAATGTAACAAATCGTACTATTGAAATAACATGTGGTCACGCCGAGGATTATCGCGTTAAATACGATGAATATCTTGTATTGCGAAAAGAACGTCGTGAACAGCAACTTCGTGCTTATCAGAATCAGCAGAAGGAAATAGCCGATATCAAGGCTTTTATTGAGCGTTTCCGCTATCAGGCAACTAAGGCTGTTCAGGTTCAGCAGCGCATCAAGCAGCTTGAGAAGATAGTTCCTATTGAGGTTGATGAGGTTGACAACAGTGCTATGCGCTTGAAGTTCCCTCCTTGTCTTCGTAGTGGTGACTATCCTGTAATCTGTGATGATGTAAGAAAAGACTATGGTGAGCATACTGTTTTTGATCATGTCACTCTTACTATTAAACGAGGTGAGAAGGTTGCTTTTGTTGGTAAAAATGGTGAAGGAAAGTCAACACTTGTAAAGTGCATTATGGAGCAGATTCCATATACTGGTAGTTTAAAGATAGGACATAATGTTCAGATTGGTTATTTTGCCCAGAATCAGGCTCAGTTGCTTGACGAGAGTCTTAGCATCTATGACACCATCGATCAGGTGGCTACTGGTGATATGCGTCTTAAAATCAATGACCTTCTTGGTGCATTCATGTTTGGTGGCGAAACATCGGAGAAGAAGGTCAAGGTGTTGAGTGGAGGAGAGCGTAGTCGTTTGGCGATGATAAAACTGTTGCTCGAACCTGTCAACCTATTGATTCTTGATGAGCCAACCAACCACCTTGATATTCCGTCAAAGGAAGTGCTTAAAGAGGCTATACGTGCCTTTGAAGGAACAGCCATCATCGTGAGTCACGACCGTGAGTTCCTCGATGGACTTGTTAGCAAGGTATATGAGTTTGCTGGAGGTCAGGTAAAAGAGCATCTTGGAGGTATTTATGATTATTTGCGTGCTCATAATGCCGAAACCATTCACGAGGCTTTGGGCGAGAATACAAAACAGTCAGCAAGTACAGCAAATGAAAAAGCGGTTGCTGCGGAGCCTAAGCCTTCAAAGCAGAACTATGCAGAGCATAAGGAGCTGCAGAAGAAAATTCGCAAGGCAGAGAAAGCCGTTAAAGAGTCTGAGGCACGAATAGCGTCAATGGAAAAGCGTGTGCGCGAACTCGATGAGCTTTTTATGAAACCAGAGAATGCTGCCAACATGGAACTCGTAACAGAATACACTTCAACCAAGGAGACTCTTGATAAGGAAAACGAGAATTGGCTCCTTCTTTCCGAAAAACTTGAAGAATTGCAAGGTTGATGCCGAATGAGAATATATTAACCGTTAACTTAAAAAATAAAAACATGAACATGAAGAAAATCCTTCCGATTGTTATGATGGCTACTGTACCTGTTATGGGTATGGCTCAGAACAAGACGGGTCTTTATGAAAAGAATTTCAACAAGAATGTTCGTCCACAGGACGACTTCTATCAGTTTGCCACAGGTGGTTGGCAGAAGAACAATCCACTTCCTGCTGCCTACAGCCGTTTTGGTAGTTTTGATCAATTGCAGGAAGATAATAACAAGCGTATCAACACCATCCTTACTTCTCTTCAGAAGAAGAAATTCAAGGCTGGTACTATAGAGCAGAAACTTTCTGATTTCTACAAGCAGGCTCTCGACCAGAATAGTCGCAACAAGGCTGGCATCAGTCCTGTAAAGCCTTTGCTTGATGAGATTGAGGCGGCTACTACTGTTGAGCAACTTCGCAAACTTCAGGAGAAATATTCTGAGAAGGGATATGGTATCCAGTTTGGTAGCTATTTTGGTGCTGATGAGAAGAATGTTTCTCAAAATATCTTCTCTGTTGTACAGAGTGGACTCACCCTTGGGCAGAAAGACTATTATGTAAATAACGATGCAGCTACCGTAGCCATTCGTGATGCCTACAAGAAACATATTGCTAAGATGTTCCAACTTTATGGCTTTTCAGAGGCACAGGCTCAGCAGAAGGCTGCCGATGTGTTCAAGCAGGAAACTCTTGTTGCTCTTATCTCAAAGAGCCAGACTGAACTTCGTGATCCACAGGCAAACTACAACAAGATGACTTTGAAGCAGTTCCAGGAGAATTATCCTAACATACCATTGGAGCAACTTGCAAATGCCGAAGGTATTGATAGTAAGTACATTCAGGAAGTAGTTGTGGGACAGCCTAATTTCATGGCTGGTCTCGATAAGATTGTTTCGCTTCAGTCTGCTGCCGAGGTTAAGGCTTTGATGGAGTGGGATGTTATCGAGAGTTCTGCATCTTTGCTCACAGACGAGATTCGTGAAGCTAACTTTGATTTCTTTGGTAAGACAATGTCTGGTCGTCAGGAAGACTATCCTCTATGGAAACGTGCAACAAATATGGTTCAGAGTGCTATGGGTGAGGCTCTTGGTCGTATGTACTGCAAGCTGTATTTCCCAGAGTCAAGTAAGAAGATTATGATTAATCTTATCAAGAATCTTCAGATTTCTCTTGGCGAGCGCATTGATGCTCAGACATGGATGAGTGATAGCACCAAGGCAAATGCTCACAAGAAACTCGATAAGTTCTATGTAAAGGTGGGTTATCCTGATAAGTGGACCGATTATAGCGCGCTCACTATTGATCCATCAAAGAGCTTCTACGAGAATGTTCAGGCATGTCATAAGTTTGCTCATGACAAGAGTATTGCCGATAAGGCTGGTAAGCCAGTTGATAAGGACGAGTGGTTTATGACTCCTCAGACTGTTAATGCTTATTACAACCCAACAACAAACGAGATCTGCTTCCCAGCAGGTATCCTTCAGTATCCATTCTTCGATCCTAAGGCTGATGAAGCATTCAATTATGGTGCTATCGGTGTTGTTATTGGTCATGAGATGACTCATGGTTTTGATGATCAGGGACGTCAGTATGATGCAGATGGTATGCTTCACGACTGGTGGACGGCCAGCGATGCTAAGGGCTTTGATCAGCGTGCTCAGCAGTATGCAGATTTCTTCGATGCTATTGAGGTATTGCCAGGTCTTCACGCTAATGGTAAGTTCACTCTTGGTGAGAACCTTGCTGACCACGGAGGTCTTGAGGTTTCTTTCAATGCATTTAAGAATGCTACAGCTAAGAAACCTCTTAAGAACAAGGAGGGCTTTACTCCTGAGCAGCGTTTCTTCCTTGCTTATGCAGGTGTATGGGGACAGAATATCACCGAAAAGGAAATTCGTAATCGTGTTAAGCGCGATCCACATTCACTTGGTGAGTGGCGTGTGAATGGTGCTCTTCCACATATTGATGCTTTCTATAAAGCTTGGAACATTAAGAAGGGCGACAAGATGTGGATTCCAGAAACCGAGCGTTTGCAACTTTGGTAAAATATTAAAGATGGTGCTGAAAAAAATCAGCACCATTTTTTTTGTAGGAGATAAAGTTTAGTAATACGAAACTTTACTATATAAGGAAATCTTTGTATCTTTGCCATGATTATATAGTGAAGAAAGGAAAAAAATATGCCGTTAAGATTACCCGATAGCCTTCCAGCCATCGATTTATTGAAGAAAGAGAATATCTTCGTTATGGACGAGACGCGCGCCCATAGTCAGGACGTGCGCCCGTTGCGTATTGTTATTCTCAATCTTATGCCGTTGAAGATAACTACCGAAACGGATCTTATTCGTCTGCTTTCAAACACTCCTTTGCAGATGGAGGTTTATTTTATGAAGCTCAAGACTCACACTCCAAAGAATACACCAATCAAACACATGATGATGTTCTATAAGGATTCCAAGGAGCTTATGAAGCAGAAGTTCGACGGTATGATAGTTACAGGTGCCCCTGTTGAAACCATTCCTTTCGAGAATGTTGACTACTGGAACGAGATAAATAATATTTTTGACTGGGCACGCACTCATGTAGAGAGTACACTCTATCTGTGCTGGGGAGCCATGGCTGCGCTCTATCATTTCTATGATGTGCCAAAATATCAGCTTCCAACAAAGAAGTTTGGTGTGTTTCCAACAATTCCTCTTGATGAGCAAATGCCTATCTTCCGTGGGTTCGATAGCGTATTTAACATGCCTCATAGTCGTCACACCGAAGTGCGTAGGGACGACATTATAAGGGTGCCTCAGTTGCGTATCATAGCAGAATCCCCAGAGGCAGGGGTCAGTATAGTAGAGTCACGCGATGGACGAGAATTCTACATTCTTGGGCATCTTGAGTACAATCCGGATACGCTTGACAAAGAGTATAAACGCGATCTCGGTAAACGTGATGATGTTGAGGTTCCACAGCATTATTATCTTAACGACGATCCGAGCAATGAGCCGCTTGTAACGTGGCGCTCGGCTGCCAACTTGTTCTATAACAATTGGCTCAACTATTATGTATATCAGGAAACTCCATATAATATTGATGATATAAAGTAAGGGTATGAGAAAATTAGAATTGCTTGCACCTGCAAAGAATCTTGAAACTGGTATTGCCGCCATCGAACATGGTGCCGATGCCGTGTATATAGGTGCCGATAGGTTTGGTGCCCGTCAGGCAGCAGGCAATAGCGTTGATGATATTCATCAGCTTTGCAACTATGCCCATCAGTATGGTGCTACCGTTCATGTCACAGTGAACACCATTGTATATAACGATGAACTTGCTGACACCAAGCAGCTTATTCGCCAACTTGTGGAGATTGGTGTTGATGCTCTGCTCATTCAAGATATGGGCATACTTGAATACTGTGTAGGCCTGCGTAAGGAGTATGAAGGGAAGCATTTCCCTGAAATACATTCTTCAACTCAATGTGACTCACGTACAGCAGAAAAGGTGGCATGGCTTCATAAGTTAGGTTGCGATCGAGTAGTTCTTGCTCGTGAACTATCTATAGACGAGATTGCTGATATTCATGCCAAGAATCCCGATGTTGATCTTGAAGCTTTTATTCATGGAGCACTCTGTGTGAGCTATTCAGGCATATGTTATGCTTCGCAGTATTGTTTCGGGCGTTCAGCCAATAGGGGAGAGTGTGCTCAGTTCTGCCGCATGAAGTTCGACCTTGTTGATAGCAAGGGACGCGAGATAGAACACCAGCGACATCTACTGTCGTTAAAAGACATGTGCCAGATAGAACATCTTGAGGAACTTGCCGATGCAGGAGCTTGCGCATTCAAGATAGAGGGACGTCTTAAAGGGGTTGACTATGTTAAGAATGTTGTTTCTGCCTATAGCCAGCGTCTCAATGAACTTATTGCCAAGCGTCCTCACGATTATCAGCGTGCATCTTATGGCAATGTTGCTTATACTTTCACTCCAAATCTCAAGAAAACATTCAACCGAGGCTACACCACCTATTTCCTTCGTGGACGTCAGCCTGATATTGCTAGCTTTGATACCCCAAAGGCTTTGGGCGAATATGTTGGCAAGGTAAAAGAGATTCGTCGTGACAGTTTTAATGTTGCGGGTACAGCTAGTTTTGCCAATGGTGATGGATTGTGTTTCTTTAATGATAATCACGAACTCGAAGGTTTCCGCATCAATCGTGCTGTAGGTAATCGTCTCTTCCCTTTAAAGATGCCTGCTAATCTTAAGCCAGGAGTAGGACTTTATCGTAACAACGATGTTGAATTTTCCAAGACTCTTGCTGCTAAGTCGGCTCATCGCACTATACCTGTTGTGCTAACCTTTGCTGCCACTCCTGATGGATTCTCTTTATATATGCGTCTAGCTGATGGCAGTCAGCAGTTGTCGTCAGCAGTGGTGTTTGAGCATCAGGAGGCCAAGCGCCCACAGCACGACAATATTATAAAACAGCTATCAAAGCTTGGTAACACCATCTACGAATGTGTGCGCATTGATATTGCTGATGGTGCTGACAGCTATTTCATCCCTTCAAGTGTGTTGAGTCAGCTTCGGCAGCAGTTAACAAGTCAGTGCTTCGACTTCACTGCTCAACGTCGCAATGCAGTTCCACGTGCAGAGAAATTTCCAGTACAGGCATGGCAGCCAGAATATAAGGCATATCCTTATCTCTATAATATCAGCAATGATGCTGCTCATAGTTTCTACGATAAGGCACAGCTTCGCACTATTAAGCCTGCTTTTGAGCTTAGTCCTATTTCTAACCCGCTCATCATGCAATGTCGTCATTGCATTCGTTACAGTTTGGGATATTGTGTTAAGCGTGGTGGCAAGCGTCCCACATGGAGTGAACCTCTTAGTATTATCCTTGGCGATGGTCGTCGTTTCCGTTTAGAGTTCAAGTGCTCAGAGTGTCAGATGAATATCTATGCAGAGTAAGCGTTGTTCACATATCGTTTTGTTGTTGTCGGCATTATGTTTGTTGCTGACACTTTCTTCATGTTATCATCAGAAACAGTCTAACACTCACGATGCTTTTGAGTATAATGAACGACAGCTCGACTCTATATCTTTCAGCAGTTCACATCACTACACCAAGAACTACAATTTTGTTGTAAAAACCGATTCTATCACTCTGGTGCAGCAGCAGCCCGAGGAGGTGGCGTCAAATCTTCCTATTGATACACTGAAAGTGTATAAGCACGATCATCTTGTGGTTGCCGATATCCGTATGCTTCCCACCGATGATATTGATTCCGTATGGGTTCAGGTGGCTCGTGATCAGTCAACGATAGGGTGGATTCATGAAACCGACCTTCTGCCTAATGTTGTTCCCGATGACCCTATTTCACAGTTCATCTCCACCTTTTCAGACACCCACCTTCTAATATTCCTTATTGTTATCAGTTTTATAGCTGCAGGCTATCTTGCTCGCACTTTCACACGTCGTAAGGCACGCATCGTTCATTTCAACGATATCGACTCTG
>DGRY01000066.1 GCA_002391185.1 Prevotella sp. UBA4376 | reverse complement strand
GAGAAGGTGGTGTAAGAGACCACCAGCTGACGGGTGATCGTCAGGCTGTGCCATCTGGAGGCCGCAAGTTCATGTATACCGCAGATTGAGGGTTGTCCGCCCAATTGCTTTTGCTACTGCGGAGGGTAGAATGCTTGAGCCCTGGGGCGACCTTGGGACTAGATAAATGACAGGCGTTGGCATATTAACGAGAGTTGATGTCAAAACAGAACCCGGCTTACAGGAACGCTGCCTTTCTTTTTTACTGCAAAATAACTATTAAAAACAAATACACCTATGGATCTACCTGAATTCATGAATTACAAAGACAAGTTTTCTAAAGAAAACTTTGTTGAAAAAATCAAGCGAATTGCAAAAAGAGCTGGAGCCAAACTTGTATATGCAGCTCTAATATTATACTACACTCTCGAAAGTGACAAGGTGAGCACCAAAGACAAGGCTATCATCATCGGAGCATTGGGATACCTAATCAGCCCACTCGATGTGATACCAGATGCTATACCTATCGCAGGATTAGGCGACGACCTCGCTGTTCTTATCTATGTTCTACACAAGATATGGGGCGACATTTCAGAGGAAGTAAAATCAAAAGCAAAGAACAAACTAAAGGAATGGTTTGACTCTGACGAGCTGAAAGCTATAGACGACCTTTTCAAGGAGGACCCAACAGAAGACCCAGTTTAACCTGGGTCTGTTCACAATAGTGGATTGTTTTCATGTAAAAAAAAGCAGGTGCAGCTTTTTCATTGTAATTATTGTAATTACTGTAATTGTCAGATTGCAATATAGTAAATAATCCATAAAATTAAATAGTACAGAAGTTTTCAACGTAAAATAACAAGGTAGCAGCTTAAATATTTTTACTTTTTTAATTTTACTATCAAGTTATAGTTACGTATATTTAATTATAATCCAAGCCTTTAACAACATTTCCACGATTTAATAATCATTCAGCACATGCTTTTGCACAAAGCATTCTACCAAGTAGAATAAAAGGATGCTATTTTTAAGAAACTTAAAATAGACATGAGTTTCTTTTAAGAGCCGTTAATCAAAAACTTTAAATTGTTAAAACAGGATAAAGATAAAGACATTTTGTCAGTTTAACAATTTTTGCTCCTATATTTGCAATCGATAAATTAAACGAAGCCACTATGTTTTGGCAAAAAAAAACAGAAAGTTGAAAAATATAAAATATTAAAACATGAAACAGAACATTTACAAGTACGCAATGACAGCCATGTGCGTTACTGCCTTGGCATTTTCTGCAGGTGCATTCGTAAAAGCAAATGCTGCGAGTGCAACAAACGCAACAGCTGCTACTCCAGGACAGCCAGTAGATCTTACTTATGCTGCCGAGAAGGCATTACCAGCTGTTGTACACATTAAATTTGTTCAGAACTCAAAAGTTCAAACCGTAGATGTAGAATCAAATCCATTTGATTTCTTTGGCGACCCATTCGGATTCTTTGGCAATCCTGGCAACGGCGGCACACAGAAACGTCAGATTCAAACACCAAAGAAAGAAGCAACAGGTTCTGGTGTTATCATTAGCGCAGACGGATATATTGTAACAAACAACCATGTTGTAAATGGCGCCGATGAGCTTACAGTTACACTTAACGACAACAGAGAATTCTCTGCACGTATAATAGGTACAGACCCAACAACCGACCTTGCTCTTATCAAGATAGACGGTAAGAATCTCCCTACCCTGCCTATTGGCGATTCAGACAATCTTAAAGTAGGCGAATGGGTTATTGCTGTTGGAAATCCATATAACTTGTCATCAACAGTAACAGCAGGTATTGTAAGCGCAAAGGCACGTGGACTTAGCGGTGGAGGAAATGGTCCAAGCATTTCAAGCTTTATCCAGACAGATGCTGCTATCAACCCAGGAAACTCAGGTGGCGCTCTTGTTAACACACGTGGCGAGTTGGTAGGAATCAACGCTATGCTCTATTCACAAACAGGTGCATACAGCGGTTATGGCTTTGCTATCCCAACAACAATTATGAACAAGGTTGTTGACGACATCAAGAAATATGGTAGCGTTCAACGTGTTATGCTTGGTATTCAGGGCGGCGATGTTCTAAACTTCATCAACGACAAGAAAGACAAGGGTCAGGAAGTTGACCTTGGTACTAACGATGGTGTATATGTAGCCAAGGTTGATGACGACGGCAATGGTGCAGAAGCAGGCTTGAAGGAAGGCGATGTAATCACAAAGTTAGACGGTAAGAAGGTAAGCAAGATGAGCGAGCTTCAGGAAGCACTTACAAGCAAACGTCCTGGCGACAAGGCAACAATAACCTACTTGCGCAATAAGAAGACCATAACAAAGACTATCACTTTGAAGAATGCTCAGGGCAACACATCTGTTGTAAAGGCAGCCGACCTTGATGTTCTTGGAGGCAATTTCCGCGAGATTACAGCCGAACAGAAAGAATCACTCAAGATTTCATATGGTGTTCAGGTTATCAAGGTAAACAATGGTGCTTTGAAGGATGCAGGTATCAGCCGAGGTTTCATCATTCAGAAAGTAAACGATGAGCCTGTCAAGAATATTGAGCAGCTACAGAAATTTGTAAAGACAGCTTCAACAAGCAAGGATCCTGTTCTATACATTCAGGGTATATGGCCTACAGGCAAGAAGGCTTACTTTGCTGTTCCTCTACAGAACGATTAATCTATACCCTATAAATATCAAAAAGGCTCGGACTAAAATCCGAGCTTTTTTTTGTCATTTTAATTGCATAAGCACAATAATATACATTTATTTATAAATAAAAAGACAAAAATATTTGGTCAAATCAATGAAAACCCGTACATTTGCGTTCATCTAATTTAAATTAACGCTTAATGAGACAACTGAAAATCACAAAATCTATTACCAATCGAGAGAGCGCTTCTCTTGATAAGTACTTACAGGAAATTGGTCATGAAGACTTAGTCTCTGTTGAGGAAGAGGTAGAATTGGCTCAACGAATCAAGAAAGGTGACCGCAAAGCACTTGAGAGGTTGACAAAAGCAAACTTGCGCTTTGTAGTGTCAGTAGCAAAGCAGTATCAAAACCAAGGTCTAAGCCTTCCTGACTTGATAAACGAAGGAAACTTAGGACTAATAAAAGCTGCACAGAAATTCGATGAGACACGTGGTTTTAAGTTTATTTCATATGCCGTGTGGTGGATACGCCAAAGCATTCTTCAGGCCATAGCTGAACAGAGCCGTATTGTGCGTCTTCCATTGAATCAGGTAGGAAGCGTAAACAAGATAAACAGAGTGCTCAACAAATTTGAGCAAGAAAATGAACGTCGTCCGAGTTTAGAAGAGATTGCCGACAAGATAGATCTTCCAGAAGATAAGATTATTGATGCAATGAAAGTAAATGGGCGTCATGTTTCGGTAGATGCCCCTTTCATTGATGGCGAAGACAATAGCCTTCTTGATGTATTCCCAAATGCCGATGCCCCCTCTGCCGACCAGCAATTAGTTGACGAGTCTCTGCGTGATGAGATTTCAAGAGCATTGGGTTCATTAAACGAGCGCGAAAGAGCTATTGTTGAATGTTTCTTTGGTATTGGTCAACCAGAGATGACTCTTGAGGAGATTGGCGACAAATATGGTTTAACCCGTGAACGAGTTCGTCAGATAAAAGAAAAGGCTATCCGACGTTTGCGCCATAGTACAAAGAATAAAATGCTCAAGTCATACTTAGGACAATAACATTTATCATTAAGTGATGGCAGAGCAACATAAATAAAGAGAAAAGAGAATGAAATTACAAAAATTGTTTTTCACGGCCCTTTTATTGTTGGCTGTTTCTTTCCAATGTAGCGCTGAAAATCATGCACGAAAGGTTTTCATGTTTGGCTTTGCTGCATTATTTAATGATTCCACAGTTTATTTTACCGACATTCAGGAAGTTGACTCCGTGTGGCTCGAAACAAAAAACAAGTTTCTTTATAGTCGCGACAACTATTCCTATCAGCTAAAAGATCATCTTAAAAAGATAGGTCAGGAACATCCTGCATGCTTGGTTGTTTTTGCAGAAAAGAAAAAGGATGCAGAAAGGAAATATGTTAAGATGCGTAAACGTTACGTATCAAATAAGAAAGGGCAGCATTTGTATAACATCAAATATATAAATGCCAACGATTTCAGATTCAAAGGAATATTACCTGATACAGATTATCTAAATGCCCAGAATAAGACAAAGAAAAGCAAGAAAAAATGAATTCTAAGGAAGGATATTTCAACATAGCTGAATTCGGCGTTAAGATTTCCTTTAATAGTGATGACAGGAATGACTTTTCCTTACTGCCATCACTAATTCCGTTCAGAGTAGCTAATACGCTGGACGGTTTATTTTTTTCACTCCACGTTGACGATAGCATTTCCCCCATCCCCAAAGAGCAAAGAGAGCGCATTAAGGATTTCGACACAGGAAACGGTCACACGATTGTTGACGAGCTAATCAATGGAGGCTATCAATATATTATAAAAGACATTAACGGCAAAGAATGTTGCCTGCTTATCACCGACAATGATTTCAAGCATTGCAAGTGTGCTCTTAGGGGAAATTACAATATGCGTAGTTTTGGTCTCAACAATGCCCTGATGCTCATTTTTGCGTTTGCCGGAAGCTTTCACAACACTCTGCTCATTCATGCTTCTTTGGTGCGTCATAATGGTTATGGCTATGCCTTCACCGCAAAAAGTGGCACAGGCAAGAGCACCCAGGTGAGCATGTGGCTGAAACATATTTCAGGTTGCGATCTAATGAATGATGACAATCCTATCATAAGACTAATTGATGGCAAGGCATATATCTACGGAAGTCCATGGAGCGGTAAAACTCCTTGCTATCGAAATGTGAAAGCACGTTTAGGAGCAATAACACAGATTATAAGAGCCCAAGCAAACAGCATAGAGAAAGTTTCTCCTATCGAGGCTTTTGCATATTTGCTCCCTGCCTGCTCGTCAATGAAATGGGACAAAGTTATCTTCGACAATATCTGCAATACAATTACAAGAATTATAGAAACAACTCCTATCTACACACTTCATTGCCTGCCTAACAGAGAAGCAGCTATAGTGTGCAGTAATGAATTGACGAAAAACGAAGTGTGCCATGGAGAAGAATAACAAAAAAAACGTGGAAATAGCCAATTCCATTCTTTTGCCCGAAATTGTCAAGTTCATGAATGAAGGACACACCGTAACCCTTTTGTTAAAAGGCTACAGCATGCGCCCTTTTCTTGAACACGGACGAGATGAGGGGTTGTTAAAGAAAGCCGATAGCCCCAAGATTGGCACACCTGTTCTTGCTGAGATTGCACCAGGGAAATACGTTCTTCACCGACTTATTGCTGTTAATGGCGAAAAGGTTACCCTCCTTGGCGATGGCAACATCACTCCTGAATATTGCCGTTACAGCGACATAAAAGGAGAAGCAATAGGGTTCTATCGTAAGGGAAGAAAACAGCTTGATCCAATAGATGGTTGGAAATGGAAAGTTTATTCCAAGCTATGGATGTCGCTTCGCCCCATAAGACGATGGCTATTAGCTTTTTATAGAAGAATATGGATTCCCTTTTTTGGAACAATATAATTAAACGAAAACTTGCGAACTATAGTAAAAACATATAAAGATATGAAACAGAAAACAGGATTTGTGCTTCGCAACATCTGCGGAGAGAATATAATTGTTGCCGAAGGCAAGGAAAACATGAATTTCAGCAATATCATAAGCATGAACGAGAGTTCTGCCCTATTGTGGCAGAAACTTGAGAATAAAGAGTTCACCGTTGAAGACATGGCCAATGTGCTGATGGAAGAATATGAGGTTACACAAGAGACAGCACTTGCCGACAGCACACTTCTTGCACAGCAATGGAAGAATGCAGGAATAATAGAATAATCATTGAAGTTTGAACTTTGAAGTTTGAAATTTGAAGTTTGAACTTTGAGATTTGAACTTTATGATTACTTTTATGTTTGAGTGGCTCAAAGTAGAAAACAAATCATAAATTTCAAACTTCAAATTTCAAACTTCAAAAAAACAACGCTTACGGACGCTCGTCGCCTTCGCCTGCGCCTGAGCCGCTACCCGAGCCACTGGTGCCGGTGCTGTCGGCGATATACACCTTCACCTTGCGGCCCTTGCTGTCCTGACCGTTCACGTAGTAGTCGGTGCACTCGAAGCTCACGCCCTGCTTCATGGCGTCGGCCTTCCAGCTGCTGAAGTCGCTCTGCTCGGCGAGGAAGTGCATGCGCATGCTCTTCAGCTTTTCTGGCGTGAGCTCTTCGGGCTTGTCGGTGCCCTCGGTCTTGATGGAGAGGCCGAAGGTGCCCAGACCGTCGAGCTTCACCTTGTAGCCCAGCTTCACGAGCTCGGGGATGCACTGCTCGGCCTGAGCCAGCACGCCGAGGATGACGGGCAGGGTGTAGATGGAGCCGTGCTCCTGGATGTGCTGTGCCACCTGACGGGTGTCCAGCGTGCCGTTAGGCTTGAATCGGCCGAAGTACTTGCCGAAGGCTTTTGAGGTGGCGATACTGTTCTTCCAGCGTTCGATGATAATTTTTCCCATAGTT
>DGRY01000052.1 GCA_002391185.1 Prevotella sp. UBA4376 | reverse complement strand
AATAGCGAAGCTCCGCTGCGCGCAGAGGGAAGGGAGTACCAACAGCTTGAGTTCACTGCTAAAAAACAATTTACAAACTGCATTCGTTCGCATGGCTCCGGCATCCGCCTCAACACCTTCTTCATGATGGCTAAGGAGGCAGGAGTTTCCGTCACTTCCGACACTTCCGACAATCCGACAAGTGTCGGAAATAATAATAAAGCATTAAATATAGGTATATTAAATAATTTAGAAAACGATTTGTCGGATGTCGGATTGTCGGAAGTGTCGGAAATGATAAAAAAGGAAGAGAAGCAAAAGACATCTTCTTACGGATACACTTTTTCTGACAAAATAAACATTGAGGATATGGATTTCATATCACGTAAAATATATGAGCTGCATCACGACAACATTGCCAAATGCGATGCTATACTGCTTGGAGCATACAACATTATCAGCGGTATGATGGGTGGTACCAACGGCACTACATCACAGCGAAGCTGAGCTTCGCAATGTGGAACGAGGAATGTAATCGTATATAATCGTATGCGAACGTATAGCAAAGTATAGTAACGTATAGCAACGTACTACTGCCACTTTTAAAGACACTATCTTTGTGTTGTCAATGAGGCCAAAAAGACAAAAGTGGCAAGGCAGTGCCTCTAATATGACTCTATAATGACTCTACAATGATTCTACTATGACTCTAATCCCGCAATAATCGCGAATTAGAGAATCGTTAGAGAATGATTAGAGAAAGGTTAGAGAATCGTTAGAGGCACAAGGGAAGAAAGAAGAAGGAAGCCTCTCCCCAGCCAAACGCTTCGCTATTATCTCCTTCGCTCATTCAGATGCACCGGCGAACGCATTGCAAGCAATGCTATTGAAGATTGAAGATTGAAGATTGAAAAATGAAGCGCAAAGCGCTTTCTAATATTTCAATTTTTCATTATTTCAATATTTAAATCTTTTCATCTGCTCAGTCGATGACCGTTGGTTGAAGATTGGCGGCTGAGCCGCAATCATTTGCAAACTTAGAGAAGATTGAAATATAATTCAGTATATGATGAAAGAAATTACTGGCGGCGCACAGGCTCAGTACTCTTAGGGTACTGGCAGCATCTAAGTAGCCCCCTGGGGGCTTGCTTGAGGCTGCTAAGGGGCTGCTAAGGGGCTGGTTGGGGGCTGCTAAGGGGCTACTTAAGGGCTGCTATGGGGCTACCTGTACATTTTTAGACTCTTATTTTCTCGAGTATAGCTCTCTCCTATTGTGTATTCTGTGGTGTCAAGTTCTGGAGCTATCATTGAGGTTGCAAAGATCACCCTTTTTTGTTTCTCATGGTTTCTTCCTTGCTTTCACTTTGTTCATACTCTAACTTTGCATCGAATCCTAACGGAAAAAGCATCCCAGGTAGCTGATTCTTGATGGATCATATATTTTATTGTATTATTAATTTATTATTTTTTTTAATTTTATGGTTTAAATTAATCAGATTGGCGTAGGCCAAAAAAGTTCAGGTACCCTTGATGGTATCACGTATGTAACTCGCAAAGGTGTGACTTTCGCTCGCACAACTCCAATTGTGTTTTCGCTTGCAAATATAGCGTAAAACTATTATATTTGCAGCATAATCATGAAATCCCAAATTGCACTATGAACAAAAATAGATTTATTAAAGAGGCTTGACGTCCATAACTACATAGGCATTGAGAACATGGTTAAGGTAAGAGAAATAATAATGTCAAAATTAAAAAATGCAGAAAAATAAACATCTAACTATTTGTTGTTGCCTATTCGTACTTGTAAATAGCAGTATGATAGCACAGGAAATTACACGTGCCGATTACAAGATTATTCCAACGGTGAAAAGCTTACTGATGGATACCTCTAAAGTGTTTACACTTAAAGAAGGTATGACTGTTGCCTATGATGCCGATAATCAGAAAAGAAACTATTAATCAACAATAATAAAAACAGAATTATGTATCGTAAACTATTCTTTGCAATGATGTTGGCGGTATTATCCTTCAACACTTATGCCCAGAAAAACTGGACAGACTACAAACGTTATGAGAAAGCAAATGTTATTGACAAGCAGTTACCACAAGAACAGAGAAAAGTAGTGTTCATGGGTAATAGCATTACTGATAATTGGTATTCTATGCATACCGATTTCTTCAAGAGCAATGGATATATTGGAAGAGGTATCAGTGGACAGACCAGTCACCAGATGCTTGTTCGTTTTCATGAAGATGTTGTGAATCTGCATCCTAAGGCTGTTGTTATCAATAGTGGCACAAACGATATTGCAGAGAACAACCATGATTATGTAGAAGATCGTACGTATGAAAATATCATTGCTATGGTTGAGATTGCTCAGGCAAATAAAATCAAGGTTATACTTACGACCATAACTCCATGTGACCAATATTGCTGGCGTACACAGATTACTGATGTAGTGGCAAAGATTAAGCATCTTAACGACAGATTGCGTGCTTATGCCAAGACTCACAAGTGTCTTTTTGTTGACTACTGGTCGGCTATGGCTGGTGAGAATGGCGGTATGCGTCAAGGAATCTCAAGTGATGGCTGCCACCCAACATTAGAAGGATATGCTATCATGGAACCAATGATTAAAGCTGCGATTGATAAATTGAAAGATTGAAATAATGAAAGATTTAAAGTTGTCCTCTCTTCTCTACCGGGGAAAGTCGGGATGAGGCGTTTTATTATATTATGAACTTCACTAGTGTCTCTTAATATATGTTAATCGGATTTGAAATCAAAATAGAGCTGCCAATCATCAGGATTCTCAGTCTTCTGCTTGAGATATCGGAGCAGGTCTTGGAGGCAGTCCGTGGTGAGTGCCGACTTGCCAAGGATACGCATGATGTTGAACTATTTTAGTACACAGCAGTTTGGGAGGAAAGGAGAATTTACATACCTTTGCACAGTAGAAAACCGTTTTAAAGAATAATACATGAATAGAACAATCAGAGAGGCAAAGCTGCACGATATGGAAAAAATAATGAGAACCATAGACGCAGCAAAAAAGATTATGCGCCAGTCGGGAAATATGAAACAATGGGGAGAAGGTTATCCTTCGGAAGAGGTCATAGCTACCGATATGGAAAAGAACGGTGCTTTCGTAGTTGAAGACGATGGCGAGATTGTTGGTTACTTTGCTTTTCTACCCTCTCCTGAGCCCACTTATGCCAAAATATACGAGGGAGAATGGGTTAACGATAACCTACCCTATCACGTAGTTCATCGCATAGCCAGCTATCCTGAAGCGCATGGCATATTCAGCAGTATCATGAAGTTTTGCTTGTCACATGATAATAATATAAGAATTGACACACATCGCGACAACAAGATTATGCAGCATAACATAACAAAACACAGTTTTACATACTGCGGTATTATCTATCTACTCTCTGGCGATGAGCGACTCGCTTACCAGTATGTAAGCAAAGCATCTGAATAAATGAAAAGGAATAACCCTTTTTACTTTAAGGTTATTCCATTCGTCCATATTTCATTTCCTCGCCCTGCTTGTCGTATTGTTTTCTTTTGCCTGAAATGGAATCAATGGTTATTCTCACTACTACCGTGTGACTAAGCGAACGAGCAATAGCATCATCAAAAGCATCCATGTGTTGAGGCAAAAAGCGTTCGCTTATGAGGCGAAGACCGTGAATTTTCTCCTCATCACAAGAAACAAATTCGGCATGTCCGAACGCCACAGCCGACTTATACTGCAAGGTGAAGTTACCGTCCTTTGGTCCTACAGTTGGTGTACAACGTCCCACAGCCGAGAGGCACACTTCAGGATGCGCTTTTATTGCATCAAGCTTCTTGCCTTCCAGTGCACAGTGAAAATACCAATGTTTATCATCATCTGAAGCAATCGACAAGGGTAATCCATAAGGCTTACCACTCTCATCAACAAAACTTACAGTTACGAAAGGAGCCTTGTGCATAACTTCCAATGCCCATTGACTATTCATTTCTCTTGCTTTCTTTCTCATTTCTTTTTTTTGTATCGAAAAAAATACGAGGATAATATAAACGAAATGTTAACAAATGTGACCCTTAGGATATAAAATAATCGTGCTATTTTACAACTCCGAAACTGTAATATCCTGCGTAACGAGTGCAGCAAGCGTAAAACCAAAAGTTATGAATCGTATAATTAAATATATTCGTAACTCAAAATTCGTAATTTCTCCAACTACGCATCCGCGAATGTTTTACCGTCACTGAGTGTTATCTTTAGTTTAGTGTACTCTGAGTGAAAATCGTTCTTCAAGCGATCAAGATAGCGACGACACTCCCAATGACACATAGGAAGATCGTGAAGTAGATAGTTGCCACAAGCCTCAGGGCGCGTAGCAGGAACCTCGTTCTGTGTTAGAATCCACTCAAGACACTCTATGGTTAGCTCACGCATATCCTCTACTGTGTATGAACCTGTCATGATGATATACATTCCTGTAAGGCAGCCCATAGGACCAACATACACAACATCGTCTTTTGCACGTGAGTTGCGGAACCATGTAGCCATTAAATGTTCTATACTGTGTATAGCTGCAGGCGCTATGGCTGGCTCTTTATTAGGCTCTGTGATACGAAGATCGAAAGTGGTGAAACCTTTGTCCTCGCGCGACACGTAGATGCCTGGTTTGAGATGAGTGTGATCAATTGTAAAACTCTGTATGACTTCCATAATTATGCTTTATTAATTTAAAACCTGAATATTCTCCGCAAAGGTACTACTTTTTACCCTTTTACTTCTTTACTTTTTTACTTTTTTATTACTTTTGCAGAAATCACGTTAAAGAAATGGAAATAAGATATATTGAAAAACGATTCACAACACCCCTGATAATAATAGTTGCAGTTCTTTCAACCATTATATGGACTACATATCGCCTATGGCCTGACAACGAAGAAGAACTGAAGGCTTCTGTAGTAACTATTGAACGCACATTCTATTATGAAATAACACAGAACGGAAAACCAGTGCTATATACTGCAGCCATATCTGCCGACACGCTGATGGAAAGAATGTCGTGGAACAAAGATTCTATTACCAAAAGCCATCGACTGACAAAAGGCTACTGGATGAACAGCATGTGGATTTTTCCATCGTGCAACGGTAAACTTGTTACACTGAAAACAGACACATCTGACATAAACACACGTCACATAAACATTGACCGACTGATAGCTCACGAGATTGACACACTGAACCACATCATAAAGGTGGCTAAACACAAACAAAGCAACTGTCGATACTATCTACGTGTGCATGGTGTGCAGGATGAGGGATACGACATTGTGGCTAAGTTTGCCACCGAGAACCACGCACGACTCGACTCAAGCATTCGCTGCCTGAACATTCTATCTGAACTACAGAAAGCAGAGAACAAAAGCAACATAAAAATAAGAAAGATAGAAACTTACACAACAAGAGGAAACAAGCACACAAAACTTAAACAAGTGGAGAATCACAAGGATGCTCCACGCAATTATATGGTGCTACAAACAATCAACAAGCGCACCCCTGACGATGTTTATGCATTGAGCAAACGACCAGAATTCATCACCAACAGATACCCATCGCCATCAGCCCTTGAAATGGCTGTAAAAAACAACCATATTGAGAAACCCGACACTGCAACAATGCACTATATTGGTGAACGAAACAAAGAGGGGCTATATCACGGACATGGAATTCTTGTAAACAAAAATGGAGAGATTTATGAGGGACACTGGACAGAAGGTGAACGCGATGGCTGGGGTGTGGCTTTCGCAGAAAACGGACGCCTGCGTGTGGGTGAATGGAAAAAAGATGTGTTCAAGGGCGAACGCCTAACCTACACCTCCGACCGCATATATGGCATTGATATATCAAAGCACCAGCACATCAAGGGAAAGCACAAATATAATATTGACTGGGGAAAACTAAGAATTACGTCTCTGGGCACCATAAGCAGAAAGAAAGTAAAGGGAAGCATCGACTACCCCATATCATATATATACATAAAGAGCACTGAGGGTAAAACTGTAGTCAACAAATTCTACAAGAAAGACTATAAGGATGCCAAAGCTCATGGCTATCGTGTGGGCACATACCATTTCTTTTCAACAACAAGCAGTGCCACAGAACAGGCTCACAACTTCATTAAAAACTCGTGGGTGGCAAAGGGCGATTTTCCACCTGTACTCGATGTAGAACCCCTACCCTCACAGATAAAGAAAATGGGTGGACCTGAAGTGATGTGGGCACGTGTGAGAACATGGCTCAAACTGGTGCAACATCACACTGGCAGAAAGCCTGTGCTTTATATCTCACAAAACTTTGTGAACAAATATCTTCCACTTGCTCCCGACATTAGAGAAAACTATCAGGTGTGGATAGCGCGATATGGCGAATACAAACCCGATATACAACTGGTTTTCTGGCAGCTATGCCCCGATGGCAGAGTAAAAGGTATTCACGGAGAAGTTGACATCAACGTGTTCAACGGATACAAAGACGAATTTGAGAAGTTCAAGAAAAACCTTTAAAACAGAGCCTCTCCCATCCCTCCCCAGTAGGGAAGGGCTAGCTAACTGGTTGCGTTTCTTGCTAGCATAATTCAAAACTC
>DGRY01000065.1 GCA_002391185.1 Prevotella sp. UBA4376 | reverse complement strand
CTTTATTTTCTAGTGTATGAATGAATTTTTCTCTGAAAGAGAAGAATGATATTGATATTGGGCTTGGAAAGCTTGCTTTCTAAAAGCCCAAGCATCAATATTATTATAGGCTCATTCTGAGCCGTATTCCATTCATACACATTTTCTTTTTTTATTCTCAAGTATAATAAACAGAGCGAAGCGAAAGTTTATACAACATTAATAGGCTGACCTGCTTTGAAAGCCTTAATGTTTTCAACACAAATGTTGAGTAATCGTTGGCGAGCCTCTTTAGTTGCCCATGCAATATGTGGAGTTATATAGGCATGAGGTTGTTTCAACAGAGGACTATCAGCATGAGGTGGTTCTACTGTCATTACATCTGCACCATAACCTAACAGGTGTCCACTCTCCAAGGCATCAGCAACATCCTGTTCGTTTACAAGCTGTCCGCGACCTGTATTAATGATAATAGCTCCTTGACGCATCATAGCTATAGTTTTCTTGTTTATCAGTTCGCTGGTTTCCTTTGTAAGTGGACAATGGAGAGTTAATATATCACTTGCACCAAGAAGTCCTTCAATTGTTGTTTTCTGAATACCAGCAGGAAGATCGGCAGAGTTCTTACTTGTATATGCAAAAACATCCATACCAAACTCTAACGCAATCTTGGCTACCTTCATACCTATATTTCCCAAACCGAATATTCCCAAAGTTTTTGTCGATAGTTCAGGAAGTGGTGTATCCCAATAACAGAAATCGGGATTATTGCTCCATTTTCCCTTTCGGTTTTCATCAGCATAGTGTGCTACCTGATTGGTAATGTTAAGAATATGTGCAAAGGTCATCTGGGCTACGCTATCTGTGGAATAGGCTGGGATATTACATACTGTAATTCCACGCTTGCGTGCTGCCTCTATGTCGATATTATTGTAACCTGTTGCCAATTCGCCAATGTATTTTAGCTTGGGTAACTGGGCTAAAATCTCATCGGTAATTTTTATTTTATTGATTAATATTGCGTCGGCATCTTTAGCACGCTCAACAACATCTTCTGAATTTGTACGATCATAAAGTACAAAGTCGCCTAACTCTTTTAATCCGTCCCATGACAAATCGCCAGGGTTGGCAGCATATCCATCTAATTCTACTATTTTCATATCTAAATCTTTTTATTCCTTATGGAACTTCTTTTATCAATGCTCATCTTTCTTCGCGGAAGAAAGACGAGCCAGAAAGAAACGCCGGCTTACGTATCTTGCAAAGCCACACTCCAAATTACACATTCCTAACTCTTATATCTTTCCCCCCATTTATCAAGCATTCTCTGATAAAGTTTTTCCTCGGCAGGAGAATGTTGTGCATGCCATAGTCTTTGGTTTTGCAAAGCATCAGGCATATATTGCTGAGGGGTAAAATTATCAGGATAATCGTGGGGATATTTATAACCATCATGATAACCGAGCTGTGCCATCAATTCTGTTGGCGCATTTCTCAAATGAAGGGGAACAGGTTTGTTTCCTGTTTGCTTTACTAACTGAATAGCACTATTTATTCCGTTATATGCCGAATTGCTCTTTGCACTCGTTGCAAGATAAACAACAGCTTCTGCCAAGGGAATTCTTCCTTCGGGCCAGCCTATTTTCATAACTGCATCGAATGCTGCATTAGCCAAAAGCAAGGCATTAGGATTAGCCAAACCTATATCTTCGGCAGCAGAGATAACAAGACGCCTGGCAATAAACTGTGGATCTTCTCCCCCCTCTATCATTCGTGCCATCCAATAAAGAGCTGCATCTGGATCACTTCCTCGTATCGACTTGATAAATGCCGAGATAATATCGTAGTGCATCTCGCCTTGCTTATCGTAAGCAAGTGGATTCTGCTGTAAGCGTTCTTCAACCTTTTTGTCAGTAACAATAATTTTATCATTACTTTCAGAAGATACCACTAACTCTAATATATTCAATAATTTACGTGCATCACCACCACTATATCGCATCAATGCGTCGGTTTCCTTCAATTCGATATTAAGTTTACTCAACTCAATATCCTCGGAAACTGCTCTGTTAAGCAGTCCCTGCATATCCTCCTTGTCAAGTGATTTTAGCACATAAAGCTGACACCTTGAAAGTAACGGACGGATAACTTCAAATGAAGGATTCTCTGTTGTTGCCCCAATAAGAGTAACAATGCCTCTTTCAACTGCACCAAGCAATGAGTCTTGCTGAGACTTAGAAAAGCGATGAATTTCATCAATGAAAAGAATAGGTGAAGCCGAATTAAAGAATCGTCCATTCTTGGCTTTCTCTATCACATCACGCACATCCTTAACACCACTTGTGACAGCACTCAGGGTATAGAAAGGTGTCTCAAGTTTATTAGCGATTATATGGGCAAGAGTTGTCTTACCCACCCCGGGAGGCCCCCACAGGATGAACGAGGAGATATGTCCGCTGTCAATCATCTTTCTTAAAACAGCCCCCTCTCCTACCAAGTGTTTCTGCCCAACGTATTCATCGAGAGTACGAGGACGCATTCTTTCTGCTAATGGTTCACTCATATTACAAAGATAATGAGAATGCTCGAAACTACAAAATTTTAAAAACACATATCAACGCTTAATGTCATTTTTTGCCAAAAATATTTGTAAGAGACAGAAAATATATTTATTTTCGCAACGTAATTGAGAAGTTAAGTAAATAAGAGCGTTTACAAATATACATCTAAATAGAATAGTGTTTTGATATTTCATTTTGTCAACATATTAAACAATAAAAGTGATCACACAAATTATGCAACGAGGTTTCTAACAACGTTGTTAACACTATTCTTTGCTATTTTGCAAGTAAACGCATCCTATGACGAACCTAAAACATATAAGAAACAAGCCGACTTCAAGATATTCTTCCCTGTGAACAATGCTGTGCTGTACGCAGAATACAAAAAAAATGCAATATTATTGGACAAAATAACTCAAATCATAGATTCCATTTCTGCTAAGCCAAATATGCACTTTATCGACTTCAAAGTGTGTGGATATTCATCACCAGATGGACTCGAAAGTCACAACATTCTACTTTCCATACAAAGAATGAAGCAGATAAAGAATTTCATGATAAAAAAATATGGTATTGATCCTGATATAATTCACACAAGTTATGTTGCCGAAAACTGGCAGGAACTTGACTCTTTGGTAAGGAAATCAAATATCAAACGACGTGAAGAACTTCTCGAAATTATTGAAAGCAATAGAAGAAACGACGAGAAAGAAAAATACATTCGTTACCATTTCGGAGATCAATATAAAATGCTGCTACGTGAGTTTTATCCAAAGCTACGCTATGCAACAATGCATATTGATTATGAGGACTCTGAAAAACCTCAGGATATAGATTCCGAAATAGAAGAGGAAACAGAAAACATTACACCCGTAGCAACAGATACAATTGCTTTTGAAGCCTCCAATGAAACAGAAAAAAAAGAATTCCGTCCATGGATAGCTATCAAGAACAACCTTCTCTACGACCTCATTCTTGCACCAAACATAGAAATAGAAAGATGGTTTGGTAAAAACAACCAATGGAGTGTAATGCTTGAATGGCAGTCACCATGGTACACCTGGCACAAGAACAGCAGAGCCTACGAAATACTAGATCTTGGTGTCGAACTACGATATTGGTTTAATTCTAACAACAAAAAACACCGCTGGCTCACAGGCTTCTTTATGGGAGCGTATGCCATGAGTGGCAAATATGATTTAGAATGGAACAGCAAAGGAAATCAGGGCGAATACTGGTCACCAGGATTAACTTTCGGATATGCGCATAAGATTAGTAAACGCTGGAATATGGAATATTCCATTGGTGCAGGCTGGTTAACAACAAATTACCGACACTACATCGGTCTGTTCGATAATACAAATCTTATCTGGCAATACAGCGGGCACGAGAATTATTTCGGGCCAACGAAAGCGAAGGTATCGCTTGTTTTTATGCTGTAAACCTCCCCCGACCCCTCCGAAGGAGGGGAGAACTAACTGGAAAAGAACCAATTACTCAATATCTTAAAGAACACCCATTTTTCTTTTTTTGTCTCGACGAGTTCTTTTATTTATCAAGAATTTGAGAATTGGCTTGCGCCCTTGAGAAAAATTCTCTAATTATTCGAGCAAAGCTCTCATCAACTCGTCTCTAATTCTTGATATTTTTTAAGCGCTTTGCGCTTCTTTATCATTTATCATTTATCATTTAGCAAAGCTTTGCTTTGCGCTGTTCTCTGTTGGTTAGCCCCCTCCTACCGGAGGGGGATGGGGGAGGCTATTCTATGCTATTCAGCAAATCCAACTTTCCATCATTGATAAGTTTGAGGATAAGTTCACCAAAGAGAGTGTTCTGCCATGCAAACCATTCACGTGTGAAATTCTTAGGATCATCCTTATGGAATGATTCGTGCATGAACCCTGTTCCTGCATCGGTTTTCATAAGAGTCTCAATACACCATTTAATCTCCTTGTCATCCTTACTTGTAAAGGCTTTCATCATAATAGACATTGGCCAAATCATATCATAACCAATATGTGGGCCACCAATACCTTCTGCAACCTTACCCTTGAAGAAATATGGATTATCCTCGCTCCATACAAAACGACGTGTATTCTGATAGATAGGATCGTCAATATCTACATCACCTAAGTATGCCATAGCAAGCAAACTTGGAACATTAGCATCATCCATAAGATAATGATTTCCAAAGCCATCAGCCTCGAAAGCATATATCTTACCATATTTCGGATGATTAACAATAGCATATTTCTGCAAAGCATCACGAACCTCTGTTGCAAGAGCCTTACACTCACCAGCCAAAGCTGTATTTCCATTAACCTTTGTCAACACCTCAGACATTTTCTTCAAAGAAGTTACAGCCATAAAGTTAGAAGGAATAAGGAATAAAAGATTTGTTGCATCATCGGATGGACGGAAAACAGACGCAATCAATCCAACAGGCTTAACAGGACGTCCCCAACCTGCACATGGCACTGTGTCAAGAGCACGGTCGGTAACACGCAGAAACTTATAAGGACCATTTCCATCCTTACGCTGTTGCTCCTTGAATGTTTTCAAGATAGCCTTTACAACGTTAATCCACTTTTCTGAACGGAAAATAGAGTCATCGCCTGTTGTCATCCAATAGGCATAAGCCAAACGAATAGGATAGCAAAGAGAATCAATCTCATACTTACGTTCATGAAGCATAGGCTTCATATCAGTACCATCACTCATCCAGCCCCCATTAGGCATAGGCTCCTTGTTAAAGGCATTTGCGTACGGATCAATAAGAATATTTGTAAACTGCTGCAAAACAGTTCCCTTTAGCATCTCCTTCAGTTTAGGATCTTTATTTGCCAACTGCAAATAAGGCCACACCTGTGCAGCAGAGTCACGATTCCACATAGCGTGAATATCGCCAGTATAAACAAATGTTGCAGGATTTCCATCCTTATCTACATCAAAATGTACTGTAGTGTCAATAGTGTTAGGATAGCAATTCACAAACATCTGCGCAAGTTTTGTATTCTTCAACAATTTCACAACGCGTTTAATCTCCTTCTCAACGCCTTCGGATACAAACAAACGATCCTTTAAAGCAGGACGATTATTAATTTTCAACGCATCAATGGAATGTTTAAGTGGTTGAGCCTTTGCAGGTGTTTCCGCAGATACACATAGCGTAAACAGCATAGCTGCCGCAAGAATAGTTAATTTTTTCATTATTGAATAGTTGTTACGTTTAAGATTGCTGACAAAGATAATGCAAAAGGATGAATTACACAAATAAAAATCCCGAAAGCTTAAACTTTCGGGATTATCTACACATTTTTACTACATATTTGTCATCACTAGTGTCTCTACATATAATCAAAAACAAATGTATTTACATACTAAAAGCCCTTGCACAAGAATTTGTGCAAGGGCTATATTTTGCGTAATTAACTTTATTCCTCAGCTTTCACTACCTCTGCCCTCTCAGCCTTCTTAGTTTTAGGAAGCAGAAGATTAAGTAATACACCTACTAAGGCAGCAAGTCCAATGCCTCCAAGTGAGAAACTACCAATATTAAGAACAGCACCACCAACACCAATAGTAAGCATTATTGATGCAATAATGGTATTACGTGAATCAGAAAAATCTATCTTGTTGCGAACCATACTCTGAATACCTACAGAAGCAATAGTACCAAATAGCAACAACATGATACCTCCCAACACCGCAGAGGGAATACTTTGCAAAAATGCACTCATCTTACCAATAACCGAGAATACAATAGCTGTTACAGCTGTTATTCGAAGAACCTGAGGATTAGTAACACGAGTAATCTGTACAGCACCTGTTACCTCGCTATAAGTAGTTACAGGAGGGCCACCAACAAACGAAGCAAAGAGTATAGCCATACCATCGCCAAAGATTGTTCTATGTAAACCTGGCTTATGAATAAAATCTTGTTCTGCTACTTGACTAATAACATATACATCACCAACATGCTCAAGAATAGAAGCAAGAGCAATAGGCATCATACATACAAAAGGTTGCCACATGAACTCAGGCAATTTAGGGTGAGCAATATTAGCAGGTAAAGCAAACCAAGGACTTGCACTAACTGCTGTAAAATCAACCTTACCCAAACATATAGCCACAACATATCCCACAGCAACACCAATAACAACAGGCAGTAACTGTATTAATCCTCGACCCAATCTCAAAACCAAAACAGCAACAGAAAGAGAGATTATAGCCAAAAGCCAATTTTCTTTTGCCATATTAACTGCTGTTGGAGCAAGAGAAAGACCAATAAGTACGATAGTAGGTCCTACTACAATAGGAGGAAACAAACGATTGAGAAACGCTGTTCCACGCCAACGGATAAGTGCCGACACTATAAAATATATAACTGCAACGCCTATAAAACCAGTCATAGTTCCTGCCAATCCCCATTGTTTTGAAGCAAGAATAATTGGCGCAATATATGCAAAACTACTACCTAAGAATATAGGCACCATTCCTTTAGTTACTGCATGAAAAATAAGTGTGCCTACACCTGCAGAAAACATTGCTGTAGCAGGATCAAGACCAACAAGAAGTGGCATGAGTACCGTAGCTCCAAAAGCAACAAAAAGAAACTGGATGCCAACGATAGTCTTGCGCATAGGTGATAGTTGCTGAATCATTTTATTTGTTCACAATATAATAGTTATTCGTTTTTCATCGTGCAAAATTACGAAAAAACGAGT
>DGRY01000068.1 GCA_002391185.1 Prevotella sp. UBA4376 | reverse complement strand
CACTCATATAGGTAAAGAACGAGTGACCCTCTGCATACATCTCAGCAGTAAATTCACCCCACTCCTTATCCTTGCACTCTCCATTCTCATCAACCAACAGAGCCATGGTCTCTACAGGGAAAGTCAGCAATGTCTTGGTACGTTCTTGGTTAAACCACTTCATAAAGCGCTTCTGCAACCACGAGAGTCCCTCCCAATCGGGTTTAGAGCCATCGGGGAAGTAGAACTCGCCAAAAATACTCTCAAAATAATAACGATCGTAATAAGCAATATTCCAGAACACAGCCTGATAGTTACGAGCACCCGTTGGCTGGTTCAAGGTATAAACAATCTGCTCGAAATAATCGGTAATAACCTTATCGATGGTACGCTTCTTCAAGCTCAGATCAGCCTGTTCTTCAGAACGCTTATAGTAATCAAGTCCATACTCTTTACCAAGGAAATAGTTCATGTACATCAGGAACTCAGGTGTAGCACAGGCACCACTCAACATAGAGCTTACCATAAACACCATGTTAACGAAACCACCAGCAAACGACTTCATGTTGGTTGGTGCAGTAGAATTACCACCTATAGCCACAGTACCACCTATCAACCAAGGATACATGGTGATAGAAGCACAGTAGTTAGCCAACGAAGTTTCGTCGTTCTTATATATAAAGTGGTGTGTCAGTTTGTCGATATACTCATCGGCCAACTGCTTACCATACATTTTCTTAATACGATCAGTCAGGAGACGACGATTAAGACGGATAAAGTTCGATTTAGGCAACTCGCCAATCAGTGTAGCAATATTCTTATGCTCTACATTGGCATTGGCATCATACTTTGATCCAGTAGCAGCATTCACCGATTCGCAGTATTCTGAGAGGAATACCATTTTCTCAAGTGTCTCACGATCCTCAGAGTGCAACTGACGATAGAGAATAAAAGATTTGGCAACCTTAAAATAGCCTTCACGCATAAGGGCCTCTTCCACCTGATTCTGAATATCCTCCACAGTAATGTTGTCATGCATGTCAAGGTGATTCAAGATTTTAGACACGATGGCTAGGTCAGCAGGTTCCTGAACGCTTTCGAAAGCCTTTACAATAGCGTTCATAATCTTGTCGAGTGAGAACAATTCTTTCGATCCGTCTCGCTTGGTGATGGTAAAGTTTTTAATCTCCATGTTATAGTTTCCTTTTTTATTTAAGTTTTAACGATAAATCCTCTCCCAAAATTTTCTTTTTGGAAAACTTTTTTTGTTTTGAATTCGGAAAAGTTTCCCAAAAAGTAAAACCGAATTCGGTTGCAAAGATACGAAATATACCAGAAATAGCATCCTCAACAAGCTAAAAAAATCTCTAAAATAAAGTTAACATCAAGACAATGCGCTATAATAAGAATACGCAACCACCTGAATATCAAGCCATTCTACCATACCACACAACAAATCTCAATCCGACAAAAAGCATTATCACACAGAAGCATTGTTTTTACAATCGGTTTTCTTTTTGGAAAACACCTAGTAACACATAGTTTTTCTTTTTGGAAAACTTTTCCAATTTTCAAAAACGAAAAGTTTTCCATTTTATCAACTCTAAAATCCCCAATCAGCCCCCACTCTCTCGCGTACATTATTATATAAAGAAGAATACTAAAAATACTCAAAAAGGAAGTCAAAAACTTGCGAGAATCAAATTATTGTTGTATCTTTGCCCAAAACTCATATAATAATTTAACTAAACAAGTACAATTATGAAAGATCTTAAAGGAACAAAAACAGAGAAGAATCTGCAAGATGCATTTGCAGGCGAGTCAATGGCACGCAATAAGTACAGCTACTGGGCATCAAAGGCCAAGAAAGATGGTTTCGTTCAGATAGCCGCCATTTTTGAGGAGACAGCCAACAATGAGAAGGAGCACGCCAAGATGTGGTTCAAGCTTTTAGAGGGTGGCGCTATTAAGAGCACGCCAGAGAATCTTGAGGCAGCAGCAGCTGGCGAGAACTACGAGTGGACCGACATGTATGCCCGCATGGCTAAAGAAGCCCGCGAGGAAGGATTCAATGAGATCGCTGCGAAATTCGAACTCGTTGCAAAGGTTGAGGCAGAGCACGAAGCTCGCTACCGCAAGTTGCTCGACAACGTAAAGAAGGAGCGTGTATTCTCAAAGGACAACGATGTTATTTGGCAGTGCAGCAACTGCGGCCACATTGTCATTGGCAAAAAGGCTCCCCAGATTTGCCCCGTATGTGACCACCCTCAGGCTTACTTCCAGGTAAAAGCAGAGAACTACTAAGAAAAAAAATCTTTAGGTCTAATTAGGCCAGGATTATCTGAACAATGCGTTCTGCAGTTCGACCATCCCAACGGTCAGGCAGGGCGCATTTTTTCCATTTTCCGCCAACCATATTCGTTACAGCTTCACTCAATTTGTCAGCATCCTCACCTACCAACACATTAGAACCCACATTCACAGTTTCCTGATGTTCAGTATAATTATTCAGTGTGATACATGGAACGCCATTGAAAGTGGCTTCCTCTGAAACATTACCAGAATCAGTAATAATTCCAAGAGCATGAGCAGTTAACCAGCCGAATTCAAGATAGCTCAAAGGATCAACAATCTCAATGGGCAGATTCATATTTTCAACCACCTTTCTGGCATCACCACGCAAAGGAGCAATAATCCGCATGCCATTAGCCGATTCAACCATTGCCTTAAGCATACGCTCAAGATTATCAACATCAGCAATCAGCGCTTTGCGATTCAGTGTAAATACCAGATATTTCTTTTCCTCTAACGAGGGGATTGACATAGGTTTCTTTAATCTGTCATAGTTATAGCGTAACGTATCCATCAGGATATTACCCACCATATAGGTCTGCGAGCTCTCCGACTGTTCACGTGTAGCCACCCCGGTACTCTTTACACCAGCCGTAAACAGATAGTCAGACAAAGCATCAATCACCAAGCGATTAATTTCCTTAGGCATATTGATATCGAAAGAACGTGTACCAGCCACCAGATGAGCCAAACGGATGCCACGCTTCTTAGTAACAATAGCAGCCGCCATGGTCGATGCCAAATCATCCACCACAATCACCACGTCAATCTGATGCTCATCAAGAAACGCATCAAACCGAGCCATTACCTGACTGGTAATCTCATTCAAGCTCGTAGAATCAACACCTAAATAATATTGTGGACGGGGCATCTGTAAATCATCAAACAGCGATGCCTCAAGCGATGGATCGTTCTCACAACCTGCATAAACCAACAAACACGTAGCCTCAGGATTTTTATTGATGGCTCTTACCAGAGGTGACACCTTAACGAAATTGGGGCGAGCACCCGCTATGATACATACAGTCTTTCCCATTTCTTTCTATTTTTGAGTGCAAAGATATAGAAAAAGTTTCTATTTACCAAGAAAAATAGCAAAAGGTTTGGATAAGTCCCAAAATAGTTGTATCTTTGCAGCAGAAACAGTGGGTCGTGCCTGATAGATCGGGATACTCTACATTAACAAAACAAATCGGGATCGTTTCCCTTGCCAATGGCGGGCCACGATTATCCTCTACGAGGAGAGCAGCAATGCCGGTGGATTACAACAGCAGGGAGC
>DGRY01000109.1:1381-3880 GCA_002391185.1 Prevotella sp. UBA4376 | reverse complement strand
GTTTGTTCTCAAACTGGAAGTCATACCTATGTGTGCCGTCACCATTAGTTTGCTTGATTATTTTGCCATGAGTTACAGTCTTTGGAAGCACAATTCCTTCCTCATCATCCTGCAAACCAGTAAAAATCTCATAAGGATGACCATTGAGAAGTCCTACAAATGCAACCCATTTCTCTTTATTATTTTGGAAACGTACCACATCACACTCAAGTTCATGAGGACGGCGCTCCGTTACCTGAGGTGGAACACACGAACCATCCTTCAATTCTGTATCTGCTCCATCGGCAATCTTTTCAGCAGCTACATTCTGTACCACAGCTTCCTTCCTTTCTTTCTTCGAAGCTGCAATCATCACTCCCGAGCGAGACCCGTCACGATAAATTGTACACCCTTTGCATCCACTCTTCCAAGCCTCAATATATAGTTTGTTTACAAGCGCTTCGTCAACATCATTAGGCAAATTAACCGTCACAGATATGCTGTGATCAACCCATTTCTGTATTGCGCCCTGCATTCTCACCTTCATCAACCAATCAACATCGTTGGCAGTAGCTTTGTAATAAGGCGATTTAGCCACAAGTTCATCTATCTCTTCCTGAGTATAGCGCTTTTCAACATCATATCCATTAATGCGCATCCACTCTATAAATTTGCGATGATAAACAATATATTCCTCAAAGCTGTCGCCCACCTCGTCAACATAATCCACATGCACATCAGCATCATTTGGATTAACCTTGCGACGACGCTTATAGACAGGCATAAATACAGGTTCAATACCAGATGTAGTTTGAGTCATCAGCGATGTTGTACCTGTTGGCGCTATAGTTAAGCAGGCAATGTTACGACGACCATATTTCAACATGTCGGCATAAAGCTGAGCATCGGATTCCTTAATACGAAGTATGAAAGGATTGTTCTCCTCACGCTTAGCATCAAAGATTTCAAATGCGCCACGCTGCTGAGCCATTGTCACCGACGATCGATAAGCATTAAGAGCAAGCGTTTTATGAACATTCACCGAGAAATCAGTAGCCTCTTGAGTGCCATAGCGCAATCCCATAGCAGCAATCATGTCACCTTCAGCAGTAATTCCAACACCAGTGCGGCGTCCCATTGCGCTCTTGCGTTGTATTTTTTCCCATAAATGACGCTCCGTGCTCTTAACCTCGTCACTCTGAGGGTCGGCATCAATCTTCTGCATGATAAGTTCAATCTTCTCCATCTCAAGATCAACAATATCATCCATAATGCGCTGTGCAATCTGAACATGCTTTGCAAACTTGTCGTAATTAAATGTTGCATTCTCTGTAAAAGGATTGTCAACATAACTAAACAGGTTTATGCTAAGCAAACGACAACTGTCGTAAGGGCAAAGTGGAATCTCACCACATGGGTTTGTGCTCACCGTAGTGAAGCCCAAATCGGCATAGCAATCAGGAATACTCTCTTTCAAAATGGTGTCCCAAAAGAGCACACCAGGTTCGGCACTCTTCCATGCGTTGTGAACAATTTTATCCCACAACATACGTGCTGATATTTCTTTGGTTACAGTAGGCTTATCCGAGTTTACCGGAAACTGCTGAATATATGATTTATTATCCACAACAGCCTGCATAAACTCATCATCAAGCTTAACAGACACATTTGCTCCTGTAACCTTGCCTTCTTCCATCTTAGCATCAATAAATGCTTCAGAATCAGGGTGCTTAATGCTCACCGAAAGCATCAAAGCACCTCTACGACCATCTTGTGCCACCTCACGGGTTGAATTACTGTAACGCTCCATAAAAGGCACGAGTCCCGTTGAAGTGAGGGCAGAGTTGTTAACAGGACTTCCTTTAGGACGAATATGGCTAAGGTCGTGTCCAACCCCACCACGTCTTTTCATCAGTTGCACCTGTTCCTCGTCAATCTTCATGATTCCGCCATAAGAGTCGGCATCACCATCAAGCCCAATAACAAAGCAGTTACTCAACGAAGCCACCTGATAATTATTGCCTATACCCGTCATAGGGCTACCAGCAGGAACTATATACTTGAAATGGTCAAGAAGTTCAAATATCTCTTGTGCCGAAAGAGGATCAGCGTATTTCTTCTCTATGCGAGCAATCTCGTTAGCAATGCGCCAATGCATCTGTTCTGGACTTTTCTCATAGATATTTCCAAAGCTGTCCTTCATAGCATACTTGTTAACCCATACACGTGCAGCAAGTTGGTCGCCATCAAAATATTCAAGCGATGCCTCGAAAGCTTCTTCAAAGCTATATATCCTCTTCGTTTCCATTGCAATTTAATAAGTTAAAAAACAATTGTTCTTCTTGTATGCAAATATAAGGTATTATTCTGAAAAATGAAACTTTTTGGAAAACTTTCTAAAAGAAAAAGGGCACAAAGTTTTCCAAAAAAGAAAACTTTATGCCCAGTATTCTAAAAAAAAATATCGGAGTGTTCTGAGTATTCCGAAGATTCAGAGTATTCGGATAATTCTGATTATTC
>DGRY01000109.1:0-1323 GCA_002391185.1 Prevotella sp. UBA4376 | reverse complement strand
ATTCCGATTATTCTGATTATTCTGACAATCACATTACTGGTTTGTATTTTGGTACAAGAGCCTTCATGATAAACCATCCCAGAAGATAAGCCACAGAACAGATGCTAAACACTATCATATATGCAGCAGGTTTACCATCGAAGCCCATGAAATGGAAGGTACTGCCCTGGCAGCCTGCCCATGTGAAGAAAGCACCTGCGCCCTTGTTGATTGCAAACGAGCCCAAACCACCAGCCATAGTTCCAATACCAGTGATAGTAGCTATTGTTGATTTAGGGAACATATCCCCAATAGTTGAATAAAGGTTTGCCGACCATGCTTGATGTCCCGCGCCAAGAAGTCCGATAATTATTGCAGGCCACCATGCACTATACTGCCCAAGAGGCTGAGCCAACAAGCCTAACACAGGGAAGCATGCAAAAATAAACATGGCACGCATGCGACCAATATATGGATTCATGCCCTTCTTGTCAACAAAATAAGTTGGCAGATAGCCACCTCCAATACTAAGAACAGTAACAATAGCATAAAGGGTGAAGATAAGCATTACACCCATTGCAGAATCCGAAGTGTAGCCATACTGATCAGAGAAATATGCAGGAGCCCAGAAAAGGAAGAACCACCACACACCGTCGGTGAAAAGTTTACCCACAATAAACGACCATGTCTGACGAAAAGTGAAACATTTCAAGAAACTAATGGTTTTCTCTTCTTCCTCAACTTTCTCTTCGCAAGCCACATGTTCATCCTGATAGATGTAATTCAGTTCGGCACGATTCACATACTTGCTCTTATGTGGATGCTCATACAAAGCTATCCATAAGCCCATCCACACAAAGCCGAGCACACCAATGATGATAAATGCCAATTCCCAACCACAGGCACGAGCCAGCAAAGGAATAGTAGCAGGAGCTGCAAGGGCACCTACCGAAGCACCACTATTGAATATTGAAGTTGAGAAAGCACGGTCTTTCTTTGGGAAGAACTCGGCAGTAACCTTGATGGCTGCAGGGAAGTTTCCTGCTTCACCCACAGCAAGTATAAGACGGAAAGCCAGAAAGAAATACACGCTTATTGTTGAAACAGCCAGCATAGCTGTTGGAACGACATTACCAAACAAACTAATACAGTTTTCCACCCCCGGCGAAACAGTTCCGTTTTCAATGTAGCCAGCAATCAGCTCCTTGGCTGTATCAAATCCCACAAGCCAGTTGCCCGTGAGAACGCCACATGCCATAATACCACTGAAAGCATGAAGCACAGCACCCAGCGACCACACGAAAATAGCTATAAGATAGCCCTTCTTAGTGCCCATCCAGTCGA
>DGRY01000004.1 GCA_002391185.1 Prevotella sp. UBA4376 | reverse complement strand
CTCTACCAACTGAGCTAAGGGTGCTCATTTCTTATTTGCGGTTGCAAAGGTATAACTATTTTTGGAACTAACCAAATAAATCTGGCATTTTTTTTATTTTTTTTCTAATCCACCACCATCACTATTATAATAAGGTGTAAAATTCAATTCAATAACCTTTGGACTTCTTATCAATTCACAGCCATGACCTGTTAAGGCTCCATTTGAAAAGCAAATGCCATCAGCAATAGTTGTTCCAAATACATTATGGTCATGACCAAAAAGATGAAGTTTGGGAGAAACAACCCTCACACGCTCAAGTAAAAGACTGTTACCATAATGATGGGGCTTGCCCTGATATTCTCCTCCGTCAAGAATGCCCATGGGTGGCTGATGTGTAACAAGCACATCTGTGTTATGCGGTATAACTGGATAAAACTTCTCGTAGCTTGTGTCGTCAATTGTAGCACGAAACATAGGAACACCATAGAAATGAATTCCTTGAATCGTAACACCTGAATGACATAGATAATAAGTATGCTCGGGTAAAAGAGCATTAATCCTTTCGCAAACATCTATACCATTACCATTTTCGCCAGCCAAGGCAAAATCATGATTCCCTGCTATAAACACCTTATATTCAAAAGGCAGACGAGAAAACCAATCTACAAAATCTATCACTTCATCATAGGTGCCATGATAAGTGATGTCGCCTGAATGAACAACAACATCAGCCAGAGGCAAAGCCTCAAGCTCGCGATGATGTCCATGCGTATCTGAAAGATGTAATATTTTCATTCTATACGTTGAAACAACTATTTCTAATGCTGCAAAAATACTATTTTCTTTTGAAGAATAGCACATTCATGTGATGCAACATATTATGTTTCAACTTTTTTAGGTACATTTGCACAAGAAATAAAACAAACATTATGGCAAAGAAAGAATACGTAGAGAAAAATTTGCAATGGCTCAAGGACAAAGCTCTGGAAGAAGGCGTGATGGCATTACCAAAAGGTATATATTATAAGGTCATTAAGAAGGGCAACAGTAACGGTTCTCAGCCAACTCGTCGTAGCATCATAACAGCCCACTACACAGGATGGACTATTAATGGAAAGAAATTCGACTCAAGCAGAGGCGGAACACCATTGGCTATGCGTTTGAGCGACCTTATTGATGGTTGGATTATAGCTATACAGCAAATGCACGTGGGCGACCACTGGGAAATATATATTCCTGCAGACATGGGATACGGAAAATTCTCACAACCAGGAATCCCAGGTGGCTCTACTCTTATCTTTGACATCGAACTTTTAGGAATTGCATAATGGAAACATTTGAAATAAAATTAAATAAAGATCTTCATGAGTATTTTCTTGCAAAAGGCAAGATTGACGAACGTATGCCTGAATGTCCCGACATTGAAGACTTGTGGGAGAAGATAGGCAACGCTTATCTGCCTGATGGCGCACGAGAATTCAATTCATACCCCACTGTTGCCTTAGGCTGGATATTCTACGTGGGTATGGCACTTGCAAAATATTGGGACACAGAATGGGATGTATATTCTAAAGTGGAAAACCTATATACATACCTACGTGACAAACGTGGGTTTGACAACATGGACGACTTCATCCGAGAAGAGGTGCTACTGTTGAACGAAGAAGAACGAAAAAAACTGCAGGAACTGGTGGGCGATTGCGCCGCAAGAGTTTACAACATTCTACGACACGAGAATGTTGAACCGGGAACAAAAGACGCTTTCCTTCTCTTTGTAGATTGCATTCACCAGATGTATTTAATGGGAATGGCTATAGAACTTTATCATCTTGGCTACAAAATGACAAAGATATAATTTATTTAACTATCTTTCGTCCGTTAACGATGAAAATGCCGTGCCCACTCATTTTGCCAACCTTCTGCCCCTGAAGATTATATATTCCGCAGTTTAGGTTGGCATTATTTTTGTCTTCAGATGATACCTGAGAAATATTGCTTGTAAGTGCTGAATTGCTATTGCCCAATATAGCATTTATACCTGCCAGCGCATTTATCTTTCCATTGCCAAAATGACTGGCATTAATTCCTGTTGTTACATAATCATCTTTTATAGCTGTTGCCATCATGATTTCTTTCACCTTAGACACTGTGAGATTCTTCATAACAGCACTCTCGTCCATAGAAGCCTGCAGCCAAAGGGCTACAATGCCTGCAACAATAGGAGTAGCCATTGATGTGCCATTCATGTTGCCATAAGGATTAGTCTTATTGTCGTTAACACGATAAAGAGAATAATTCTCATTATAATCATCAACATAACCATTCACAACATGATATGAATTCACAGCTGCTGTAATTGTTGCTCCAGGACCACATATCCATGGTAGCTGTTTACCAGAAGCACCACAGCCCTCAACTTGATAACTTGAGAAAGGAGCTATATCATTTCGAGCATAATCATAGATATGAGAAACTCCCTTGTAGTCAGTAACTATCTTGCTTGAAACATAAGCGCCTACAGCAATAACATTCTCAATGGTTGCCTCATCACTAACCGAAGAATCATCATTACCCTTGGTCCATACATAGCCTTTAGTGAAAGGAGCATTTGTGAAGAATGCTCCATCGCCACCCCAAATATTAACACTGCACTCGCCTTCATAAGGATACACTTGAATAGCAAGAATATAATTACTCTTACGACCGCTTACTGACCTTGATCTGAAATTTGATGCTTCAAGAAGCAGCTGACCTTTGCCAGTATCGCTTGTATTCTTGTAAACTTTTAGCGAACCACTAAAAAAATCAGAGAGTCCCGTTATGCTTGCCCCCACAGAATTACCAAGTTGCATTTGTCCCATTGCAAGAACCTCGCCTGTATAAACATCGAGAACGTAAACCTTGCACACCAAATCACCTGCATCAAATTTCTCAATTGTACATATGTTTGCAATCACATTATTATATACTCCCCCACTCTTATCACTTGTTGACATGATAACTGTTCCCAAGGGCTTTTCCTTTGAAGTTTTCCCTTGCAGATAATATCCGCCAGCATACCGATAAGTTTCCTTGCCTGCTTCATTAGCAGCAGCAAAAAGACAGATATGATTGGGGTGATCATCTCCAAAATACTGATTGATAACACGAGCCATATCACCCGTGCCATCATGAAACCCTTCCTGACTACCCCAGCTATTGCTCACCACAATAGGCTGATTATGGGCGTCAGCATATTCGCACATTTTTTGAAAGGCATTTGCTATATATGTATTTTTCAAACCTTTTATGCCTGCAAGATAAAGATCAGCAGCTGGCGCCATACCGCCATAGCTGGCAGCAGAATGATTATCGGTTACTGTTACCAACTTGCCGTCTATTATAACACTTGAACCGCCTGCCGTTGAAGATGTATGTGTACCATGATCCTCGATAGAACTATCGGTAGTAGGAGCTGTGGCGGTAATTGTGTCATATTCCATATCTGAAGAACCATTATATACATAAGCTCTCTTTATACGGCTATTCCCGTTCTTGTCCTTAAAGGCTATATGTTGAAAATCAATACCAGTATCAATAATTCCAAGCAACACTCCTCTTCCATCATAAACTGTGGAAACACCAGTTTGCAAAGCCAAAGCCGAACGAGTGAGCACATCATGAGTATAAGTAACCATTTGCGCTCTGTTGGTAGATGTGCGCATTGGAGTTGCTGCATTAATTCTACTCACATGAGCAAGCGAAGCAACTGCCATAACAGAATCAACCGGTATGAGAGCCGTTACAAGACCATCATTGAATTCACATTGAATAATTACTCCTTTCGCACGTAACAAAGACATATCATCAACATCTTTAAGATGAAGAAAAGCAGAAAGATATAGCTTACCATTCAATGTATCAGGAGCTGAATAAATACTACTTATATGTTCTGCATTGTTTTCACACCTTTTTGCCGACGCTATTCTTCTAACAACTGGTTTAGAACAGCATTCCTTTACAAACATTTGCGTTGCCAGCGACAGTTTATGCCGAGCATCTATTTGTGCAAATAACAGAGTGGCTGAAAATACGGCCACTAATAAAGACCATAATTTCCTCATAACTCATAACTCAGATAGAACCTTTTAATTTATGCGAATTAACTCTCTATATATACTTCTATGTATGCGATATATTTTGTGTGCTATATCGCAAAGATATATAATGCAACGATAAGTTCAAAACTTTTTGCCCTTTTTTTCACCTACACTTGGCTAATAAACTAATAATACTTATCTTTGCGAAGGTAAAAAGAGATGGATAAATTATGATAAGAAATACAAATCACACCCAAAAGGCATTATTTTTTGACATTGACGGAACATTGGTGAGTTTCAAAACTCATCGCATTCCAGAATCAACCGTTCTGGCGCTAACAGAAGCGAAACGCAACGGTTCAAAAATTTACATTTCAACAGGACGCCCTATCCAGTTTATAATGAACCTCGGACAGATAGAACATCTTATTGATGGATACGTAACCACAAATGGGGCACGCTGCTTTATAGGCGATAAAACCATTTCCATAAATGCTATTCCACACAACGAAGTAGAAATCCTTCTTAAAGATGCGAAGCTGAAAGACTACTGCTCTATTGTGGTGGGTGTTGATGGAATAGGCATTTTCAACGAAAAACCAATTGCTAACGAAATTTTTGTTGAATCATTGGCTGTGCCCATGACAAACATTCTAATTCCTGTAGAACAGGTGCTTAAAGGTGATATACTTCAGTTTTCACCATTTATTGATAAAGAAACAGAAGATAAACTCATGCCACAACTTAAACATTGCGTTTCAGGAAGATGGCATCCAAAATTTACAGACATCACAGCAGAAAAGGCTGATAAAGGAAAAGGCATTCTTGCACTTGCGCAACACGAAGGATTTGATATGTCAAACTGCATTGGATTTGGTGACGGAGGAAACGACACTACAATGATTAAGGACTGTGGCATTGGAGTTGCCATGGGCAACGCTATACCAGAACTAAAAGCCATAGCCGATTATGTAACATCATCTGTTGATGAAGATGGAATAGCAAATGCACTCCGACATTTTGGTATTATAGAATAATATAAAATCGCACACGACCATACATTTCTATTAAAAAATGCAAATGCACATCCAAAAGCCTTAATTCAACTTAAAAACACGCATTAGTCGTGCACGATTATTAATTATATTCCATATCTTTGCATCAGAAATAAACAGAGAACATAACAACAACATAAACACAAAAGATATGGATACAATTTTTAACTTCAAGGCTCTCACGAGCAAAAATAAGGAACTTGATTTTTCACAATTTCAAGGTAAAGTTTTACTCATTGTAAACACTGCAAGCAAATGTGGATTCACTCCACAATTTCAGGGACTGGAAGAATTGAACCAGAAATACAAGGATCGCGGACTGGTTGTCATAGGATTCCCTTCTGGCGATTTCGCCAATCAAGAACTTTCTGACGGCAGCAAAGCAGAAGAATTCTGTCAGCTCAACTATGGAGTTACTTTCCAGATTATGAAGAAAGTTCATGTGAATGGTGAGGAAGCTGATCCCATATTCAAATTTCTGAAGAGCAAAACAAGAGGTTTCCTCGGAAGTAGAATAAAATGGAACTTCACAAAATTCCTTATATCTCCTGATGGAAGCAAGGTAAAACGCTATAGCCCCATCACTAAACCTGAGAAGATGGAGAAAGACATTGAGCAGATGCTTGATTCTATAAAGTAAAAAACATAAGATGACATACGAACAATTAAAACTTGAAAATCAGGTGTGCTTCCGTCTATACACGGCAAGTCGCCTGATTACACAAGGTTACAGACCTTTTCTTGACAAGCTTGGCATTACTTATCCACAATATCTCGTATTGATGATTCTGTGGGAAAAGGACAATATGCTTAAAACCGATATTCAGGAGCTACTTATGCTTGAAAGCAACACTGTTACTCCTCTACTTCAGAGAATGGAAAAAGAGGGACTGATTATTCGCACCAATGGTCCTGCCAACAATCGTCAAAAGCTTATTTCTCTAACAAAAAAAGGGAAAGAACTCAAAGAGCAAGCTAAAGACATTCCATCCTGCCTGCTTGAGAATATGCAGAATTGTGGTGTTGATCTTGAAAAAATCAAAAATCTCATTCCTGGACTTGACGAAATCATATGCAAGTTTCATAAAGAAAACATGTGATTCAAGAATACAAAGCTACAACTTTTTCGAATTAAA
>DGRY01000169.1 GCA_002391185.1 Prevotella sp. UBA4376 | reverse complement strand
CAGTTCGTAGGTATGGGTAAAGACCTGTACGAAAACAATTCACTCGCTAAGGAACTTTTCGATAAGGCCGATGAAATTCTTGGTTTCAAGATTACAGAAATAATGTTTAATGGTACTGCCGAGCAGCTTAAAGAAACAAAGGTTACTCAGCCTGCAGTTTTCCTTCATAGCGTTATCTCCGCTCTTTGTCTTGGCGATGATTTCAAGCCAGCAATGACAGCAGGTCACTCTCTTGGTGAGTTCTCTGCCCTCGTGGCTGCAGGTGCACTCAGCTTCGAGGATGGTCTTCGTCTTGTTGCTGCCCGCGCTAATGCTATGCAGAAGTGCTGTGAGGCAAATCCTGGAACTATGGCTGCTATTATCGGTCTTCCTGACGAGAAGGTAGAAGAGGTTTGCAAGGAAATATCAACTCCAGATTGCATTGTTATCCCAGCTAACTACAACTGCCCTGGTCAGCTTGTTATTTCAGGTAACACAGAGGCTATCAACAAAGCTTGTGAGGCTCTCAAAGCAGCAGGTGCAAAGCGTGCTCTCCCATTGCCAGTAAGTGGTGGTTTCCACTCTCCACTTATGCAGAATGCAAAAGATGAGCTTGAGGCAGCTATCGAGAAGGTTGAGTTCTCTACTCCTAAGTGCCCTGTTTATCAGAATGTTGACGCTAAGCCATATACCGATCCTGCACAGATCAAGGCAAACCTTATAGCACAGCTCACAAGTAGCGTTCGTTGGACAGCTTCTGTTCAGAACATGATTGCTGATGGTGCCGACGATTTCACAGAGTGTGGTCCAGGTAAGGCTTTGCAGGGTATGATTGGTCGTATCGACAAGACCGTAAGTGCTCATGGTATTGCATAATGAATAAAAAGATAACAATATATCAGGTTCTTCCACGTCTGTTTGGCAATCGTAACACAACCCGCAAGGAAAATGGTACGATTGAAGAAAACGGATGTGGAAAGTTCCACAACTTTGACGAGCCCACGCTGAAGAGAATTCAAGCGATGGGCTTTACTCATATATGGTACACAGGTGTTATCCGGCACGCTACAACTACAGATTACAGTCGTTACGGTATTCCACGTCAGCATCCAGAGATAGTAAAAGGTAAAGCTGGTTCTGCATACGCAATCACGGATTATTATGATGTTGATCCCGATCTTGCGATAAACGTAAAAGATAGAATGCAAGAATGGGAACAACTCATTGAACGTACACATAGGATAGGAATGAAAGTTGTAATGGACTTTGTTCCAAACCATGTAGCACGAGAATATCATTCCATTTGTAAGCCAATAGGAACACACGACCTTGGAGAATTCGACAATAAAGAAATGCTATTCTCTGCTGAGAATAATTTCTATTATTGCAGAGAACATCTTGACCTTGGAAATATTCAACACGAAGGCATTATCGTTAATGACTTAGGGCCTTATGTAGAATACCCCGCTCGAGCAACAGGCAACGACCAGTTCTCTTCAAAGCCACAAACCAACGACTGGTACGAAACTATAAAACTAAATTATGGTGTTGACTATTGTAACGCCAACGGAAGAAGCTATCACTTCACTCCTATCCCAAACACATGGAAAAAAATGACCGATATTCTGCTCTTTTGGGCAGAGAAAGGCATTGACGCTTTCCGCTGTGATATGGCCGAGATGGTACCTTCTGCTTTCTGGAAATATGCCACAAACATAATAAAAGAACACTATCCACAGATAATATTCATAGGTGAGGTTTACGACCCTAATCAATATCGTACATATATTTCTGCAGGTTTTGATTATCTATATGACAAAGTTGGAATGTACGATACACTCAAAAGTATAATACGTGGCGAACAGTCGGCATCTAACATCACATACCAATGGCAACAAACAGATGATATCAAGGAACACATGCTTTATTTCCTTGAAAATCACGATGAACAACGAATAGCAAGCGAATATTTTGCTGGAAACGCACAGAAAGCAATACCAGCAGTAATGTTCTCCGCCCTATTCCGCAATAACCCATTCATGCTTTATAGCGGACAGGAATTTGGAGAGCGAGGTATGGACAAAGAAGGTTTTAGCGGCATAGATGGCAGAACAACTATTTTTGACTATTGGGCACCCGACACTCTTAGTCGCGCCTACTCCGACCGTCAACTGCTTACACCTGCCGAACGACAGCTTGCAATTCAATATCACAACATACTTAACATTGCCATTCGTGAAAAAGCTATAGATGGCGATTCGTTTGATTTGATGTATGTAAACAACAATAATCCAGACTTTGACACTTATCATCAATATGCTTTCATGCGAAAGAAAGATGACGAAGTTCTATTTGTTGTTGTAAACTTCTCTGACTATCCAGTAAATATCAAGGTGAACATCCCAGAACATGCGTTCGATTATCTTGAAATACCAGAAAAGAAAATATCCGTAACCGACCTTATTACTGGTGATTCTGCAATTGTTGAACTGGAGAAAGACAAGCAATGGCCAATAAGTATTGATGCAAATAACGGACGAATATACAAATTCAATATATCTATGGACGACAAGGCATTTTTGCTCAACGAGCATCACAAAGACGAATTTCCACCTGCACACACAGCAGAGCATCTTCTTAATCAGCTTATGGTTAGAATGTTTGGTTGTGAACGCAGTAAAAATGCACATATTGAACGGAAAAAGAGTAAGATCAGCTACATCCTCGACCATAAGCCCACCCGCCAGGAAGAAAAGACTATCGAAAGAGAGATGAATAGGCTTATTGACGAAGATATGGAAGTAAGCTATGATTTCGTCAATAGAGATAATATTCCTGAAGGTATCAGTCTTGACCGCCTACCCGACGACGCAAGCGAAATGTTACGCATTGTACGCATAGGAAACTACGATATTTGTCCTTGCATCGGCAAACATGTCCGCTCTACTGGTCAGATTGGTCGCTTTGAAATGCTTGGCACTAACTGGGATGAACAAGCACATAGCTTCCGTATTCGCTTCAAGGTAATTCCGTAATTAATTTAAAAAATCTTATTTATCTAATATGAAAAAAATAATGATCACACTTGCTACATCTGCTATACTTGCAACAAGTAACGCAGCCAAAATTCAAGACACAAAGTCACTTGTAGTTTACTATTCACAGACTGGAGTAACCGAAACGGTTGCCAAACTCATACAAGAGAAAACACATGCTGATATTGAGGCTATAATTGCAGAGAATCCGTATGATGGCGATTTTAATGCTACCATCCAGCGTTCCATGAAGGAACGTGAAGCAGGAATAGAGTGCAAAATAAAGCCTTTGCACAAGGATATCTCCAAATACGACACTATATATATTGGCTACCCAATATGGTATGGCACCTATGCCCCACCAGTAGCAACATTCGTTAAAAACATCAATGCCGAAGGCAAAGTGATTATTCCTTTCTGTACTTTTGGTAGTGGAGGATTAGAAACAAGCATAGCAGATTTAAAGAAAAATCTTAAAAATACCACAATTCTTGACGGCTATGGAATAAGAACGGCACGTATAGACAAAGCATCTGCCGAAATAAACTTTTTCTTTGAAACACTGAATGGAACTGCTCCTAAACGTCCTGAGTTTAGCGAACAGAAACCAGTAAAACAAGAGGAAAAAGCTATCTTCCAGCAAGCATGTGGTAATTATCCTATGCCACTTGGCTCACCCGTCTCTGTTGGTTCTCGTACTATCAACAAAACAATAGAATACAAATTTACAGCCGAGACAATATCACCTGATGGCACTCCTACAACCTCGACAATATATGTAGTTAAGGAACCCAACGAAACTCCTGAATTCACAAAGGTAGTTAGATAGAATAAACAGAATAGTCGGAGTATTCGGAGTATTCGGATTATTCCGATTATTCAGATTATTCCGATTACTCAGAAATAAACAATAAAAAAAATCCCTGTCCTCCATTTGGAGAACAGGGATTTAATATTTAGATTTGCTTTACAGTGCAATAATTATGCGCTATAAATTATTCTGCTGCTGGAGCTTCCTCAGCCTCCTGTGCAGGAGCCTCTACTGGAGCCTCTTCAACTGCTGGTGCAGGCTGATTCTCTGCAACAACTGTTACAGGAAGCTTAACCTCAACACCCTTGAAGAAGTGTACTGTAGCCTCGAAAGTACCAACCTTCTTGATATCACGCATAGTGATAATCTTACGGTCGATATCCTGACCCTTCTTCTTGAGCTCCTCAGCAACGATAGCTGCGTTAACAGAACCGTAGAGCTGACCAGTTGCAGAAACCTTAGCTGAGATAACAACCTCAACATTCTCAAGAGCAGCAGCCTTCTTCTCAGCCTCTGCCTTCTTAGCAGCAATCTTAGCAGCCTGCTGCTTCAGGTTTTCAGCAAGGATCTTCTTTGCTGACTCTGATGCGATAACAGCCTTACCTGTTGGGATAAGGTAGTTACGACCATAACCATTCTTTACATTTACGATATCGTTCTTGTATCCAAGACCGATAATATCTTCTTTCAGTATAATTTCCAT
>DGRY01000071.1 GCA_002391185.1 Prevotella sp. UBA4376 | reverse complement strand
CTTTATGTGTTGCTTGTGTAGAAAATACGTCATAACCCTATTATTAGGTGGTTATTGTGGTGGGGTCCCACCTCTTCCCATTCCGAACAGAGAAGTTAAGCCCACTTACGCCGATGGTACTGCAATGCAATGCGGGAGAGTAGGAAGCCGCCTTCTTTCATTAGAAAGCCTCGAAGATTAATTCTTCGGGGCTTTTTTTGTTGCGCAAAGCGCGCTTTGTGCTTTTTTTTAGAGAAACTAGAAGAACTAGAGGCTTTAGAGGCTCTAGAAGTTCTATGATCTCTATATTTTCTGGAAATTCTGGAGAATCTGGGGTTTCTGGGATTTAGGATAGTGCAGTTAACACTTACGATTTAATATTTTAGTGTAATAATTAAATTTTTTTTTTGTTTTCTCATTGATTTATTATAAAAATTATTTATATTTGTGCCGAAAAGTACGTTTAACCATTACGAAAGAACGAATAGTTTTATATTTAGTTTAAAGATAGATGGAAGAGATACGATGTTTTTTTACTAAAGTTATCTACTGTTTCATTACGGCGATAATCTCGCTTCCAGTGTTAGCTCAAAATCAGAACAATCAAGTTAAAGATTGGGCTATTGTGAGTGTATCGGTATGTAATATGCGCGTATCTGGTGACTATGATGCAGGTATGGAAACACAAGGTTTATTAGGTGAGCCAATAAAAATCCTAAAGGATGGTCGCTGGTTATATGTAGAACAGGCTGATGGCGATAGGTCGTGGGTTTTGAGCAGTTCTGTAATTAAGATGACTTCTAAGGAATGTTCAGAATGGAATAGATCTCGTCAGGCTGTTGTTACATCTGTTTACGCTTTTGTATATTCTGCGCCAGATAAGCATGCATCTACAATTAGTGATGTCGTTGCAAATAACAGATTGAAAGTTTTAGCAGAAACAAAGAATTTCTTTCATGTACAATTTCCAGATGGAAGAAAGGGATACCTTTCAAAGCAGGATGCTGTTGAGTTGAATAGATGGCGTGCGGGGTTGAAGAATGATGCTCAAAGTATTATAGCTACTTCAAAGAAACTAATTGGTTTTCCATATATGTGGGGCGGAACAAGTACAAAAGGCGTTGACTGCAGTGGTTTTGTGCGTACAGCTCTTCTGATGCATGATATTATTATTCCACGTAATGCTTCACAGCAGGCAAAAAAAGGAAGACATATTGAAATATCCTCTGATTTTAGTAATCTAATTCCTGGTGATTTAGTTTTTTTCGGTAAAAAAGCACAAGGAGATAGTGTAAAGGCTCGTGTTAGTCACGTTGGTATATATTTAGGTAACAAAAAGTTTATTCACTCACTTGGCTATGTTCATGTGAGTAGTTTTGATCCTAAAGATGCAGAATATGATGAATATGATCTTAATAGACTTTTGTGGGCACAGCGTGTGCTTCCCTATATAAATAAGGAGGATGGATTAACTACAACGAATAAAAACGAATACTATAGATAAGATATGAAAAGAAGAGATTTTCTCAAGAAAGCAACTCTTGCTTCTGTTGGTTCAGTATTGACTTTAACTAATGTTGATGCTATGGAGCGCTTGGCTAATGCGCCTTTATTTAACATCAATCGTAAGGGGAAAAGTGGAAAAATGTCACTAAAATTCTATCCATATGAGTTGCAATTACGCCATACCTTCACCGTTGCTACCTATTCACGTACAACAACACCTGATGTTCAGGTGGAGATAAGTTACGATGGGGTTACAGGATATGGTGAAGCAAGTATGCCACAATATTTAGGACAAACAGTTAAGAGTGTTACCGATTTTTTGCAGAAAGTTGATCTTAGTAAATTTAATGACCCATTCCAGCTTGATGATATTCTTACTTATATAGACTCTTTGTCGCCAGGTGATTCTGCAGCAAAGGCAGCTGTAGATATTGCTTTACACGATCTTGTTGGAAAACTATTGGGTGCACCTTGGTATAGAATATGGGGCTTGAATCCAGCTAAAACACCCAATACCACCTTTACTATTGGTATTGATACTGCTGATGTTGTGAAGCAGAAAACTCGTGAATGTGCTGATAAATTTAATATTCTAAAGGTTAAGTTGGGAAGAGAAAATGATAAGGAGATGATAGAGACAATCCGTCAAGTTACCAATCTTCCTATTGCTGTTGATGTTAATCAAGGTTGGAAAGATAAGCACATGGCTCTTGATATGATTCATTGGTTGAAAGAACATAATATTGTTATGGTAGAACAGCCAATGCCCAAGGAGCAACTTGATGATACTGCTTGGGTTACAGAACATTCGCCGCTTCCTATTTTTGCAGATGAAGCAATTCAGAGACTGAAGGATGTAAAGAAAATACAGGGAGCTTACAGTGGCATTAATATTAAGCTTATGAAGTGTACTGGTATGCGTGAAGCGTGGAAGATGATGAATTTTGCAAGGGCATGTGATATGAAAGTGATGATAGGTTGTATGACAGAGACTTCATGTGCAGTAAGTGCTGCAGCTCAGCTTTCGCCAGTAGTGGATTTTGCTGATCTTGATGGTAACTTGTTGATTAAGAACGATATCTTCAAGGGCATGGAAGTTAAGAAGGGAAAAATTACTTTGCCAGACAGACCCGGAATAGGATTGGTAAAACTATAGATAAGGAAGATGAAGAAAGATGTTTTGTTTATATTTTTGCTTTTGTTATCACAGAATATCTTTGCAGATGGTGTCCTAACTCAAGATGAATTGAAGCGTAGGATAGCTTTGGATTTTTCGAGAACGGAAGCAGAAATCAAGACTTATATTCAGAAATACATTCCCAATGTAACTGATGAACAGATGCTGCAATGGGAAAAAAGTGGAGCGTTGGAATGTAGAATTATAAATGGCGAGAAACGTTATTTTAGAAATGCAGGTCCAAATCTTTTCCGTGTTGACAGTGAATGTAAGAAAATAAAAGAGGCAAAAGACGGAATAAAAAGAGATATGTATGTCGATGATAATGCTACGAACATACCGCTTATCATGAAGAATGCATCTCTTTCTTCCAAGGGATTGGCAGAGTCTAAGCGTGTTCGTATCACCTACACTCTAACGGTTAATGCAGATGCAGTGCCAGCTGGAAAGGTTATACGCTGCTGGTTGCCTTTTCCGCGAACAGATTTTGAGCGTCAAAAAGATGTTAAATTGTTAAAGACTTCTGAACGAAAATATATTCTTTCAGGTGATCGTTCTGATCATTCAACTCTTTACATGGAACGAAAAGCTGTGAAAGGAAAGCCAACCGTTTTCAAAGAAGTATTTGAATATACCACGATGGGTGCATGGAAGAATGTACAAGCATGTAACATAAAGCCCTATGACACCAGTTCTTCGCTATATAAAGAATATACAGCTGAGCGCTATCCTCATATGGTATTTAGTCAGAGGTTGAGGAAACTGGCAGATTCACTTACTGTAGGTCTTGATAATCCTTATGAGAAAGCGCGCTCTATCTTTACTTGGATTGATGAAACATTTCCTTGGGCTTCAGCACGTGAATATTCAACAATAGATAATATTCCTGAGTATGTTCTTGATAATGGACATGGAGACTGTGGACAAGTAACATTACTGTTCCTTACTCTTTGTAGAATTGTAGGTATTCCAGCTCATTTTGAAAGTGGATTTCATGTACATCCTCATGCTGATAACCTCCATGACTGGGGAGAAATCTATTTTGAAGGTATAGGATGGGTTCCTGTGGATGTGTCTTTTGGAAGAGTCCCCAATGCATCAGATGACGATATGGCTTATTTCTTCTTGGGCGGTATGGACTCATGGCGTTTTGTTGTGAATAACGATTGGGGCAAGCCACTTATTCCTGAAAAGAAATATCCTCGTTCAGAAACTGTTGATTTTCAACGTGGTGAGGTTGAATGGGAGGGAGGTAACCTATACTTTAATAATTGGGAATACAACTACAAAATTGAAAATATTAGCCTCACCCCAACCCTCCCCGGTAGGGAAGGGAGGACTAATTAGCGTAATTTGGAATAAGTAAGATGGGAAGAATGAAAAATTAAACTTCAAACTTATAAACTTATAAACTGTTAATCTTTAAACTCATAAATTAATCTTTATAATTAGTAACATGAATCCTTCAATTATTTTAATTACAGTTGTAGCTTACTTTATTTTGCTTTTTGGAATCTCATGGTTTGCGGGTAGAAAGGCAGACAATCAAGGATTTTTTGTAGGAAACAGAAAGTCCAAATGGGGAATTGTTGCCATTGCTACTATGGGTTCGTTCATTTCTGGTGTAACTTTTGTTTCAGTTCCAGGAATGGTTGGTGTGAAGAATTTCTCATATCTTCAGATGGTAATGGGTTTTGTTGTTGGTCAGTTTATCATCGCTTTTGTATTGGTACCCCTTTTCTATCGTATGCATCTTGTTTCGGTATATCAATATCTTGAGAATCGTTTTGGAATTAAGAGTTACAAGACAGGTGCTTGGTTTTTCTTTATATCCAAAATGCTTGGAGCTTCTGTACGCTTGTTTCTTGTATGTCTCACATTACAGTTATTGGTTTTTGAACCTTTACATCTTCCTTTCATCCTCAATGTTGTGTTAACAGTTTTTCTGGTTTGGTTATATACTTTCCGCGGGGGTGTAAAGAGTATCATCTGGACAGATGTATTGAAATCACTTTGTTTGATTTTATCTGTAGCGCTAAGTATATATTTCATTGCAAATCAGTTGGATATGAATTTTACTCAGATGATAAAATCTATTAGTGATAGTGATATGTCACAGGTATTCTTCTTTGACGACGCTAACGATAAGCGTTTCTTTTGGAAACAATTCTTAGCAGGAGTGTTTACCATGATTGCAACAACGGGATTAGATCAAGATATGATGCAGCGAAATCTAAGTTGCCAGAACTATCGCGATTCACAGAAGAATATGATGGTGAGTATCGTTGCTCAGTTCTTTATCAATCTGTTATTTCTTATGCTTGGCGTTTTGCTTTATGAGTTTGCCGCGCGTGTTGGAATAGATGCAACAGGTGACAGTTTATTCCCTGCAGTAGCAACAAGTAGTTTCCTTCCATTAATAGTTGGTATTTTGTTTATAGTTGGCCTTTTCTCTTCAGCCTATAGTGCAGCTGGTTCTGCACTAACAGCGTTAACAACGTCATTTACTATTGATATTCTTGCTGCAGACAAGAAGATAGAGACTGGAAATGTAGATTATTATGTTGCCCGAGTTAGAAAGCATGTACATATTGCTATGGCTATCCTCATGGGAGTAGTGATATTTGTTTTCGGATTGTTTAACAATAGTTCTGTTGTTGATGCCGTGTATGTGTTGGCAAGCTATACTTATGGTCCAATTTTGGGTCTTTTTGCATTTGGCATTTTAATGAAAAAGAAAGTAAGAGATCACTATGTACCACTTGTAGCAATACTTTCACCAATATTATGTTTTATTTTGTCCAGCAATAGTGAAATTTTGTTTGGTGGTTATCAGTTCTCTTATGAGTTGTTGATATTTAATGCACTATTTACATTCCTTGGTTTGTGTATGTTGATTAAGAAATAATAAAATAAGATATGAAAAAATTAATTTCTTTTGTTTCTATATTTCTATTCTGTTTTCAAATTACTAATGCACAGAGACTACAACAGGTATTGCCTGCAGAAGTTGGTTTTGATGAAGTGCGTTTGCAGAATGCCGACAAGGCAATTGAACGCGCAATTGCTGAAAAACAAACACCAGGTGCCGTTCTTTGCGTGGTAAGACATGGCAAGATAGCCTATTTAAAGGCGTATGGTAACAAGCGGGTTTATCCAAGGGTTGAGAAGATGACAACAGAAACAGTTTTTGATATGGCATCTTGCTCTAAGTCAATGTCAACAGCTGTTGCTGCCATGCAACTTATAGATAATGGAAAACTTCGTCTTACCGACCGAGTGAGTGATTATATCCCAGGTTTTGAAGGTTGGAAAGATGAAAAAGGAGAAACAACATCTATTCGTGTTGTTGATATTATGACGCACACCTCTGGTCTTCCTCCTTATGCGCCAGTGGCTACACTAAAAGAAAAATATGGTTCTCCTAACAGAGATGGTGTTATTGAGTATATTTCTCATTGTAAGCGAGACTTTGCACCAAAGACAGATTTTCAGTATAGCTGTCTAAACTATATCATTCTTCAGAGAATAATAGAGACGATTTCTGGAGAAAGTATTGATCAATATGCCAAGAAGCATATTTTTGATGTGTTGGGAATGAGCCACACATCATATTGCCCTGACAAACAGCTTAGAAAACTCTGTGCACCAACAGAGAAACAATCTGATGGTAGTGTTTTGTGGGGAGTTGTACATGATCCGTTGGCACGAGTTATGAATGGGGGTATATCAGGAAATGCTGGTGTATTCTCTTCAGCAGAAGATATAGCCATTCTGTGTGCTTGTTTACAAAATGAAGGAGAGTGGCAAGGGCGACGTATTCTCTCGCCATTAGCAGTGAGATGTATGCGAACAGTACCTCGTGCAGTTGCTTCATTGGGACGTACTCCAGGTTGGGATATCTTTACCGATTATTCAAGTAATAATGGTGATCTTTTAGGTCCTAATACTTATGGGCATACAGGTTATACTGGTACAAGTATAGTTATTGATCCCGATAACGATGTCAGTGTTATTCTATTGAGTAATCATGTTCATCCTGAAGATAAGGGAAGTATGGTTCGCACCCGTTCTTATGTGGCTAATGCTGTTGCAGGAGCATTATTATATCCAGAAAAATAAAAAGAGATATGAAGAAAATAGCAATATTATTTTTCCTTTTGATTTCTGTTCTGCAACTCTTTGCTGCAGATATAGTAACAGGTGCAGAGCAGACTGATAGTTATTTATCCTTTCTAAAAGGAAAAAAGGTAGCTCTGTTCAGCAATCAGACAGGTATCGTTGGCAATAAACATGTACTTGATGTTCTACTTGAAAATGGCGTTAATGTTGTTGTTATCTTCTCGCCAGAGCATGGCTTTCGTGGAACAGCTGACGCTGGCGAGAAAGTAAGTAGCAGTATAGACACAAAGACTGGTGTACCAATCTGTTCTCTATATGGCATTAAAGGTGGCGTTCCTGATGCTGATACTATGATGAGTTTTGATGTATTAGTAAGTGATATACAAGATGTAGGACTTCGTTTCTATACTTATTATATAACTATGGTCAAGTTGATGAATCAGTGTGCTGTTTATGGCAAGCAGATGATAGTTCTTGACCGTCCAAACCCTAATGGATTTTATGTTGATGGACCAATTCTTGATATGAAATACAAGAGTGGAGTAGGATCTTTACCTGTACCTGTTGTTCATGGATTAACGCTTGGGGAATTGGCTTTGATGGCAAATGGTGAACATTGGCTTGAAAGTGGAAAGAAGTGTAATCTGATGGTTATAGCTTGCAAGAACTATACCCATGAAAGCAAGTATAACCTTCCTGTTGCTCCATCTCCTAATCTGCCAAATATGAAATCCATTTACCTCTATCCTTCAATATGTTTCTTCGAGGCAACACCTGTATCATTGGGTAGAGGAACAGATGCACCTTTTCAGTTGTTTGGACATCCTGCTATGAAAGGCTACCACTTTAGTTTCACTCCAGAATCACGTCCTGGAGCAAAGAATCCTCCACAGTTAGGAAAACTCTGTTATGGTAGAGATCTCAGAAATCTCAGTGATAGTGCTATATGGGAAGAGAAGATAAATCTTAGCTATCTTATAGAAGCCTATCGTGCTGTTAATATTGGAGATAGCTTTTTCACACCTTTTTTCGAGAAGTTGATAGGAGTTGACTATGTTAGAAAGATGATAGAAGATGGTTGTTCAGCCGAGCAGATAAGTAAGTGCTGGCAGGCAGATGTAGAGACATTTAAAAAACAACGTAAACCATATTTGTTGTACGACTAATTTGATTATTAACCCATAATATCGTTTCATTTAAATGCAATTATTATGAATGAAAACAACATGAAAAAAGCCGTAGTCTCAAAGACTTTCTTTGCAGCTACACTCATCTCTGCTCTCGGATTGAGCAGTTGGTTGCCATCGGCTTATGCAGCCTCACCCTTTGATGCTGTTTCTGTGCAATCAGTGCAGCAAGCTAATACCATTAAGGGTAAGGTTGTCGATTCTAATGGTGATCCCGTTATCGGTGCGAGTGTCGTTATTAAGGGCACATCAAAAGGAGCTATCACCGATCTTGAAGGTGTTTACTCTTTAGATGCTCCTGTTGGTTCAACGATTGTTGTATCCTATATAGGTTACACATCTACTACAATTAAAGTTGGTAATGCTCGTACTTATAATGTAACACTGCAGGAAGACAGTAAGACTTTCGACGATGTCGTTGTTACTGCAATGGGTATCAAGAAAGAACGTAAGGCATTGGGATATGCTGTAACAGACCTTAAGAGTTCTGAACTCATGAAGAACAAGAACACGAATGTCATCAACTCATTGGCAGGTAAAGTAGCAGGTGTTACAGTTACTCAAGGTGGTGGTGCTGCCGGTGGCGGTTCTGAGATTATCCTACGTGGTGGTACTTCTCTTGAGCGTGATAACCAGCCTTTGTTTGTTATTGACGGTGTAATTTACGATAACACAACAACTGTTCCAGGTAATTCTGCTTTTGATGGTACTGTTTCTGGTGCATCTACCAATGGTAACCGTGTGATGGATGTTAACCCTGAGGATATAGAAGATCTCACGGTATTGAAAGGTCCTGCTGCTGCTGCTCTTTATGGTTCACGTGCTTCTGCAGGTGCTATCATCATAACCACAAAAAAGGGTAAGGAAGGTACTGTAGAGATAAATGTGTCAAGCAAACTCACTACATCTCGTGCATGGAAGCTTCCAAAAGTACAAAGCACCTATAAGCGTGGTTACTCATCTGATGTGTATGATGCAGACAAGAACTATGTACGTACCGATTATGACGATCGCTCATATAGTAGCTGGGGAGAGCGTGCTACAGGTAATGAGCAAATTTACGATAACGTTGGTAATTTCTTCCAGTCTGGTTTAGCAACTGATAATAACGTTAGTGTATCTGGCGGTAGTAAGACCGGAAATTTCTTCCTTTCTTCTTCTTACTATAATCAGGAAGGTATTATCCCAACCACAGGTTATAATAAATTTACATTCCGTTTCAATGCAGAACAGAAGTGGAAGATGCTTACATTTGGTGCAAATGTAGCTTATACAAAGTCAAAAACAGATAAGACTCTAACATCAGCAGCACTTTATAATTCTGCTGGTAGTGGTACAATGGGTAGTGTATATACCTGGTCACGTTTTGATGATATGACACATTATGCCAACGAGGATGGTTCTCGCTATCGTTTGCCTGGTGTTAGTGATGCTCTTGAATACTGGGATGAGAAAGATAACCCATATTGGATTCTTCACAACAACCTATTAAAAGACAACACAGAGCGTCTCACAGCAAGTGTTCAGGTAAAGGCCGATTTGGCTAAATGGTGGTGGGTAAGCTATCGTATAGGCTTGGATGAGCACATCACCAATAACAACAAAACAATTGCTCCTGGTGGAGTTGTAAAGAAAGACTGGCAGAAGGGTATGTATTCAGAGAATGATTATCGTTATACCTATCTTTCAAACAACGTAATGTCTAACTTCTCTCATTCTATAGGTGACTTTAATGGTAATCTTCTTGTCGGTTTTTCTTCAGAAGACACAAAGGGTGTAAGCGATTATCGTATGGCATGGAATTTTATTGTTCCAGAATTCTATAGCTTTGATAATGCAAGTCAAACAGACCGTAACTTCCAGCATAGAAAATCACAGCATCGTTTGTTAGGTCTCTATGGTGAGGCACGTTTTGACTGGAAGAGTACAGCCTTCTTCACTTATTCTGCACGTAACGACTGGTCATCAACACTTCCAAAGGAGAATCGCTCTTATTTCTATCAGTCATTTAATGGCGCTTTGGTTTTCACAGAGCTTATGCCAAAGAATAATATCCTATCTTTTGGTAAGGTTCGTGCATCTTGGGCTCGTGTAGGTAAGGATGCTTCTGCTTACGCAACCAACACAGCTCTTTGGCCAGCAGGTACTTTTGTTGGAGATAAGATAGGTTTGGGTAATAACTGGCAGGCTGGTAATGCTTATTTGAAACCTGAGATCACAGAATCAACCGAGTTAGGAATCGAACTTTCTTTCCTGAAGAATCGTTTGCACTTAGATTTTGCTTATTATACCAATAACTCATACAATCAGATTCTCTCTCCACGTTTGAGTAACTACATTGGTTATATTCTCCGTGATGTAAATGCCGGTGATGTATATAACAAGGGTATGGAGCTTACCATTAGTGGTACTCCAATTCAGACTAAGAACTTTACATGGGAAAGTAGTTTGAACCTTAGTGGCAACCGTGGAACTGTAGGCAATTTGATGGATGGTGTTGATATTCTGTATGTTACCGATGCTCAGGTAGGAAATGTAAAAGCAGCCTCTTTCAATAATGGCCACTTTATGGGTATATCAGGTTGTCAATGGTCTCGAACAGAGGATGGACGGATAATTCTTGATGAAAATACAGGTATGCCAACATGGGATAAGTCAACAAGTCACGAGGTTGGTAACCGTGAAGCAAATGTTAAGGGAGGTTTCAATAATACCTTTACTTACAAGAATTTCTCACTTAGTATGTTATGGGACTTCAGTTTTGGAGGTGATGTATTCAATGGTACAAAGTATGGTATGACTATTGCAGGTACAAGTGAGCTTAGTGCTAATCGTGAAAAAATAACAATAGATGGTGTTATAAAGGACGGTGATAATTATAAACCTGCTACATATACCTATGAGCGTGGTAAGACATACCAATATAATGGAAAAGAAACATCAGGTGACGCTATTATCGCAGAATACTATCAGACATATTATCCACGTGAGAGTCGTAACTTTATTACTCATGTAAACTATCTGCGTCTGCGCTCGTTGAACCTCACTTATAATCTGCCTAAGCAGTTGCTTATGAAGACAGGCTTTATTAAGTCGGCTTCTGTAAATGTAGCAGCTAATAATCTGTTACTCTTCACCAACTATGAGGGTGACCCTGAAGTATCATTCGCAGGTTCAGGTTCTATAGGATCATCTTCTGTAGGTATGGACTATTACTGTGTTCCTTCTACACAGAGTTTCACCTTTGGTGTAAACCTTACGTTCTAATTTATGGTTATAAAATATACAGCTATGAAAATATATAAATCAATCATACTGGGTGCTTTAGGAGTAATGTCACTTGCATCGTGCGATAGTTATCTCGACATAAATACCAACCCAAATACAGCAACTTCTGATGCTGCTTCATATGAATATCGTTTGCCATGGTGTCTTCACTATCTTCAGGCTGGTTATGAGATAGGAGCAAGTGTTGATAGCTATTTTACAGGACTTGTTACCTCTACCGCTGCTCGTGAAGGTGGTGCTTCCCGTTGGAATTTAAGTGCAGCAACTCGTGCCAACCAGATTACACAGTGGTTTATGGTTCCTTGCGCTTCAAATCTTCAGAATATGTATGACAAGGCTATGGCTGCAGGTGCATATCATTATGCAGGTGCTGCTAAGTTTATGCGTGCCTATGGTTTTATGAATATCATTGACCACATGGGCGAATGTCCTTATACAGATGCCTTGGGTGCTTCAACCTCTCCAGTATATGACACAGGTAAAACTGTTTTTATGGGGTGTCTTAGTGAACTTGATGAGGCGATAGAACTCTTCAGTAAGACACAAGAAGCATCAGCTAAACCTCTTGCTGTTGGTGATAACTGGAATAATGGCGATGTATCTAAGTGGATAAAACTGTGCTATTTATTAAAAGCTCGTTGGTTAAACCATTTAAGCAAGAAACAGCCTGGTAGCTATAAGGATGGGAAGTATGATGCTGGTGCTATTCTTGACTGCTTGTCAAAGGCACAGCAGAGTAATGCTGATAATACAGTTCTTCGTCATACAGATACTAATGGACCAACGAAAGATGTTGAGGGTTGGGACGAAACAGTTGATTATAATACTATTTTCTCTTGTGTTGGTATGAATAATGGTCGTTATTTTGTTACCAAAACCTTCTATGATAACCTTACTAACTTTGATGGTAAGGGCGTTGAAGACCCACGTGCAGATAAGTTCATACCTTGGCAGCGTTCCGTGAAGAGTGCATCTTCTCCTGTTGCAATAAAATGGAGTGCTGATGGCAAATGGCGTCGTTCATTGGGTATAGATATTGTAAACGAAGATATCTATTCTAATGGTAGTGGTCCTATTCAGTCTGAATTTACTAAGACTGCAGCTACGTTCAATGGTGTTGATTATCCTGCTTATTCTTGGTATTGCAAGACAGATAATCAGGAGCGTCAAGGTGACACTATCTATGTTCATGGTAAGTCAAGTTCTAAGGGTTATGACAACAATAAAGACTTGTTATATCGTCGTGCTGATGTTGATGAGAGTGCTGTGAGCGGTGTTTTCTCTGCTCGTCCAGATAGCTATACTTACTTTGGCTCTTATTGGGAAGCATGTTTCATCAAGGCAGAGGTTCTTATGCGTAAGGGTGACAAACCAGGTGCCTTTGCGGCTTATAAAGCTGGTATCGAAGCTAATATTCAGGCTGTTGAAGAGCGTTGCGCAGAATGGGTTGCTGGTGATCCAACATTGGCAAATTGTCCTTCTTTTGCACCTGCTACACAGGAAGCAATCAACAACTATCTCAACACGGCTATTGGAACAGCTGCAGATATCTCTATGAGTAAGATTATTACTCAGAAACTCATGACAATGATGTGGAGTAGTGAGCAGTGGAATGATATGCGTCGTTTTGACTATGATCCACAGATATTTATGAACTATGGTAAGCCAATGTGGTATTCTACTCATGGTACAGCTTTGACCTATTGTCCAGAAGGTTCTGCTCCTCGTCGCCTTCCTCAGGCAAGCTATGAATTGAATTATAACTCAGCAAATCTTGAAGCCATTGGAGAACAGATTCCTGGTGCACTCCAGTTAACTGTTTCTGAGTCGAAAGATGGAACTCGTGGTAAATGGTATAATTCTGACCAGATTCGTACTCTCCCTGTATGGTGGGATTCTACTCAAGAATAACCCTTAACCTCATATCTTTATTGCCCTTGCACAGGTCTTTGTGCAAGGGCTTTTTATGGTCTTTAGTGTTGAGTTGCAGTACATAAAAAGATAAGTATCATACTTTTGCCTTGTAAGTATCATGTTTATGCCTCGTAAGTATCATACTTATGGTGGTTTAATATCATAGTACTGAAGTTTCGTAAGTGAATATACTCTGTATTTTTCTCTTAATATAAAAGAAAATAAAGACGAAAAGAGCATTCTGCTCTTATGATGAATTTATGTTTCAGCCTTTATGAAAACAAGTTTTCAACAGTCTATAACATAAACTCATCAGGCTAAAGCCTT
>DGRY01000070.1 GCA_002391185.1 Prevotella sp. UBA4376 | reverse complement strand
TATCTTTAAAGTTATTAAATAGTAAATTATTAAAATATATAAATAATAATATATATAAATAATAAAATATGTTATTATATAGTTAACATGTTGCTTTGTTGCTAAATAACTAAAAGCTTTTAATATTATAATTATTAATTATTATAGTCCTAACATTATAAATGTCTAACGTAACAAAATCCTAACTTATTATATTACCTTATTATTATATATACTTATTCTTTCATTAATGACTTTATAACGTAACAAATACTGAACTTTATTACCAATAAAATTAAATAATAACGCTCTAAATATATAATTTTCTTAATTTATCACCTTATTTGTTACGCTTTGTGTCCATTCTTTATTATATTTGCATTCAGATATGGAAAATAAGATTATAGTTTTTGCCAATCAGAAGGGTGGAGTAGGAAAGACCACCATTTGCACGCTCTTTGCCAACTATCTGGCACAGAAGAATAAAGATGTGCTTGTGATAGATGCCGATCTTCAGAAGTCTATCTTCACTCAGCGTGAGATGGATGTTCAGGCTTATGAAGACGAAGAACCACCATACTTGGTTCAAGCCATTTCTGTTGATGATGTAGATACTGTTCAAACAGTTATGGATTCTGCGTCTCAAATGCCAGGATGGGTTCTTTTTGATGCTCCTGGAAACATCTCGCAGGATGGTTTGGTATCTCTTTTCACCAATGCCGATGCTATTATCTGCCCTTATATGTATGATACTCGTACTCTAAACAGTACAGGAGTGTTCATCAAAGTTATGGATCAGCTCAAAGCTCTTTATCCTGAAATGAAGGCGCAGTTGTTCTTTGTTCCAAATCGTATTGATAATCGTGTTGGAAAACGTGCAGAAATTGATATGTGGAAGTCCACCGATACTCTTCTCAATATCCACGGCAAGGTATGCCCTATCATTCCTAATCGTGTGAGTCTTAGTCGTGCTGATACATATACTCTTTCTAAAGAGGACTCACAGATTGTAAAGAAGACTTTCGATTATATTATTAAGAACTTAAAATAAACCCTAAACGATATGCCCCAGAAGAAAAAGAAAATGGCACTGCCTATGGGCTTGGCTGGTCTTGTACAGAATGCCCAGGGTGTAACTAATGTAAATAATGAGCCTGCTCCAGAGCAAGAGAGTAGGGTAGAGGCTCCTGTTCAGCAACCTGTTTCTGCTCCTGTGGCTCCAGCAGCTGCACAACCAGCTCCACAGCCTGTTGTTGCTCAGCCTGTTTATGAGGCTCCTCAACCTGCAGCTGTTGCCCCTCAGCAACCAGTTAAAGAACTTGTTCCTGCTGGTCAGGGCACTCCTGTTGATCAGGTTCTTGAGTTGGCTGCCGAATACAAGCGTAACAAGGCTCACCAAAGTGTTATTCTCGTTGACGATGTGATGAAGGCTTTCCTGGAGCGCATCAAGTCAAATCCTGAGGTACGTGTTTCTACAAAGGATATTATCTCTGCTATCGTTCGCGATTTTGCAGAACGTAATAAAGAAGAACTTAATGCTCGTTTCGGCACTAATCTATAGTGTCGAAACGATTTTATGAATGTTGGGTGAAAAATTCAATTGGAAAATTGCTAATTGAATAACTTGTAATCGCGCCTAAAAGGCGCTTCATTCGTAATTTAAATCCCCTCTTCCTCTAATATGACTCTACTATGAGTCTACAATGACTCTACAGTGACTCTAATCCGGCAATAATCGCGAATTAGAGAATCGTTATTGAACGATTACAGAAGTATTAGAGAACGATTAGAGCCACATGGGTGGAAGGGTATAATGATAACCCTTCCTTTTTCCTGTTTGTTGCAACAACAAATAATGGTGTTCCTCATCTCTCATTTCCCGTCCAGTAAGTCGCCGTATCACGGCGACTCGTTATTTCGTAATTAGATAATTGTTAATTGAGCTTTGCGCAACCAATTCCACATTCCAAATTCGTAAATCCACATTATTTTTACTCCACGGTCACTGATTTCGCCAAGTTTCGTGGCATATCCACGTTCAGTCCCTTTTCTACTGCAATATGATAAGCCAACAGCTGTAGTGGAATAACGCTCAGTAGCGGCACAAGCCAGTTTATAGTCTGTGGTATAGGCAGCACTTCTGATGCATTGTCATTTATCATCTCATCGCCTTCGGTTGCCACTGCAATGATGTTTCCGCCACGCGCTTTTACCTCTTGCATATTTGATATTATCTTTTCGTATCCCAAGTGGTGAGTGGCAATAAACAAGCAAGGCATCTCTTTATCCACCAATGCAATGGGACCGTGTTTCATCTCTGCAGCAGGGTATCCTTCTGCATGAATATAGCTTATCTCCTTTAGTTTCAGAGCTCCTTCAAGGGCAACTGGATAGTTCCAACCGCGTCCCAGATAAAGGAAGTTATGTGCGTATGTAAACCTCTGTGACAGAGCCTTTACCTTATCGTCGGTGGTTAGAATCTGCTCAATTTTCTCAGGAATCATGGTTAGTTCTTTCACCATCTCCTCATATTTATCATCAGCCAATTCACCGTTGGCATGTCCTAAAGCCATTGCCAGCATCTCGAAACACAACACCTGACCAGTAAAAGCCTTTGTTGAAGCCACACCAATCTCAGGTCCTACATGAATGTAAATACCAGTATCTGTTTCTCTTGCAATACTGCTTCCCACAGCATTCACAATACCAAATACCATGCAGCCATGTTCCTTGGCAAGTTGAATAGCAGCCAATGTGTCGGCTGTTTCACCTGATTGTGATACAGCAATAACCACATCATCAGGATACAGTACCGGATTTCTGTATCTGAATTCCGACGCATAGTCCACTTCCACAGGAATACGGCTAAACTCTTCTATCAACTGTTTTCCTATCAGTCCTGCATGCCAGCTCGTTCCGCAAGCCACAATGATGAATCTGCGTGCTTTCAGCAGTCTTCCTCCGTGATTCTCCACTGCCGACAGCTTGATGGAATAGTGGTTCTTTCCTTCGTTATCTGGCTCACTCTTTATGATACGTCCACGCATACAGTCACGCAGACAGTCGGGCTGATCGTATATCTCCTTTATCATAAAGTGGGGATAGCCGCCCTTGCTCAGCATGTCAATATCAATATCCACGTGCTTTACACTTACATCAGCTTGTGTGCGGTCAAGATTATAAATCTTTATGTCGTTTTCTGGCTTCACCACAGCAATCTGTTCATCGTCCAGATACACCATGTTTCTTGTATATTCCACTATTGGTGTGGCGTCCGAAGCGATAAAGAACTCCTCGTTCTCCTTGCCCACACCAATCACTAATGGCGACCCCTTGCGGGCAGCCACTATCTCTTTAGGATTTCTTTTGTCCACCACAGCTATGGCATATGCTCCTACGCATTTTGCCAACGCGTTCTCTACAGCATCAAGCAAACTTGGTTCCTGCAGTTTAGACAAGCTATATTCTATCAGTTGCACAAGCACTTCTGTGTCTGTATCTGAATGGAAGTGATACCCCATCTTCTCCAGCTGTTCTTTCAAAACAGCATAGTTCTCAATTATTCCGTTGTGAACAATGGCTAAGTTTCCCGATTCCGAGATATGTGGATGCGCATTTTTTTCTGAGGGCTCACCATGTGTAGCCCATCTTGTGTGGGCAATACCTATGTGAGCACCTTTCCAGCTATCTTCGGCATTAGTCATACCGTCAACCTTCTGTTCCAATGCAGCCACTTTGCCCACAGCTTTGTAAACGTTTAGTGCTATTTCTTGTTGTCCATTTGCTTTCAGGAGTGCAACTCCAGCACTATCATATCCTCTGTATTCAAGTCTATGCAGACCTTTTACCAGTATAGGGTAAGCATCCTGCTTCCCAATATATCCTACTATTCCACACATAATCCTTTCGTGGTTGGTTAATTTTCTTTGGGGCACTAAAAATAGTCCAATATAGTCCCCTTCATTTTTTCTCGCCAAAGGTACAAAAAACGAACGGAATACAATATCTTTTCTTTTATATTTTTGCGCAAACTGAGTACTTTTTTCTCAAATTACACATTCTGCACTTTACGCTTGACACTTGACGTTTTATTTTTTTCTTTATAACTATCTGAAGTTTCGTAAGTGAATATACTCTGTATTTTTCTCTTAATATAAAAGAAAATAAAGACGATAAGAGCATTTTGCTCTTATGATGAATTTATGTTTCAG
>DGRY01000029.1 GCA_002391185.1 Prevotella sp. UBA4376 | reverse complement strand
GAACAATCTGCTTGAAATTCCTTGCAGTTCTGCTAGTTAGTTAGCCCTTCCCTACTGGGGAGGGATGGGAGAGGCTCTGTTTTTCTTCTTTTTAAAATCTCAAGTAAAATAATTCGCTTGCGAAACTTTAGTTTTTAAATTTTCTATGCAAGGTTTTCACAATTTATGTATTTATAAAGCAAAAGAAGAAGAAGGAGGAAATAGATAGGTAGATAATAAAACAATTAAAATTCCGTTTTGCATAATAGTTACGGAACAAAATGAACATATTCGGAAGCAACAAAGAGAAAGCAATAATACAACTTTTCCGTCAAGGCAATCCCTTGGCGATGGATCGCTTGTATGCCGAATATGCTGATTATCTCACAGCCGTGTGTGCCAGATACATCACAGACGATGATGATTTAAAAGATGTGCTACAAGAAGCATTTATAAAAATATTCACTCAAATAGATAAGTTTGAATACCGAGGAAAAGGTTCCCTCAAGGCATGGGCAACAAGAATCATTGTCAATGAGAGTCTGCTATTCCTAAGAAAACAAAAGGGCAGTCTGCCTCTCGTTTCCGATGACCCGCCTGATATTCCCGACGACACCCCCGACACAGAAGGACTTAGTGGCGAAACACTCAACAATCTCGTAGCACAACTGCCAACAGGCTATCGCACCATTCTCAACCTATATGTAATCGAAGGTAAAAGTCACAAGGAGATTGCTCAAATAATGGGTATCAAACCCGACTCTTCGGCATCGCAATTTCACAGAGCCAAAAACATGTTGGCAAAACTAATTAAAGAATACAAACGAAAACAGGTATGAACAATAATTGGATGACACATCTGAAGGAACATTCGAAAAGCTTCACAAGAAAAGCTCCGGATGGTCTGCTCGACGACATCAAGCAAGAGATGACTCGTCGAGGTATCATGCCTGTTTACAAACCAAAGAAGGCTCACATCATAGACATCACACCCAAACGCATCATTGCCGCTGCCGCAATAATGCTATTGATTATAGGAACAGCCGTTTACTTGAAACAGCAGACTACCGACCAAGTGGCAGCTGTTAGCAAAGCTGGTGCATACAAAGAAATGAAAGAGGTAGCGGATAACGTTCAACTCTCAACCATCAACGTTAAACATTCAACGTTAAACGTTGCACATGGTTGCGCCCAAAACTCTAATAACACTCAATGTTCAACATTGAACGTGGAACAACAATTGACACAAGCTGATAATGCAAAAGAAAAACTGACGAAACAGAACTCAGCTGCAAACGACAACAAAACAGAAAGCCTACAACATTCTGCTCTCAACTCACAACCGCAGGTCACCGACCGAGTGGATGCAGTCTGCGAAGCAGGTGCATACGAAGAAACGAAGGAGGTAACGGATAATGTTCAACATATAACCTCTCTTGGTGTTTATTACGGAAACATGTCAGCAAGCAGCATTGACTTAGGGGCAAAATATGGTGACAACTTAGTTTTAGCCAGTGAACCGTTCTACAACTCTCCAATTACAGACTATCAGAATGACGTCAGCGACACCTACGTTGTTACTCCCCCCACTATTAACAAAGCAAATCATCATCAGCCTATCCGTGTGGGACTGTCTCTGAGATATGCCATAAGTCCACGCTGGAGCCTATTAACAGGTATCAACTACTCCTATCTGCAGTCCGACTTCAGCAGCTATAACAACAGAACATCAACCGATAAAAAACAGAAACTGCATTACATCGGCATACCAGTAAACTTAAGCTATACACTGTGGCAGAAGAAAAAGTTCAATCTATACCTCATAGCTGGAGCACAGGCCGAAAAACTGGTAAAGGGACAAACAGAAACAACAACCACACAACATAACCAAAGCACAACAAGCAATACAGAAAACGTGCACGAAAACAAGCCGGTATTCAGCACAAACACATCATTAGGCGTTGAATATCAACTGGGCAAATTCATTGGTTTGTTCGCAGAACCCGGAGTAAGCTATTATTTCAAAAATGGCAGCGGTATAGAATCAAGCTACACCGAAAAACCATTCAACTTCAACTTCAACCTCGGAGTAAGAGTGAATTTTAATGTGAAGCATTGAGTCAGGAATTCATAATTAAAATAATTCCTAATTCCACATTCGTAATTCCTAATTCTTTTATACCTTTGCACCTAAAATCAATTAAAAATCTATCTAATATGAATTTTCTTGAAGAAAAGATTTTAACAGACGGTGTTATCAAGCAAGGGAACATTCTAAAAGTTGACAATTTTTTGAACCACCAAATCGAGATTGACATCATGCGACAGATGGCGTATGAATTCAAACGAAGATTCAAAGGTGTAGAAGTAAACAAAGTGCTCACCATCGAAGCAAGCGGTATTGCCATCGCTACCCTTTTGGGCGATCTTTACGATGTTCCTGTAGTATTTGCCAAGAAAAGCGAGACTGCCAACAGCACCGACGACAAGTATATGTCGCAAGCCTATTCCTTCACACACAAACAAATGAACAACGTGTTTATCTCGCGTCCTTACCTCAACAAAGGCGAAAAAGTGCTCATCGTTGACGACTTCCTTGCCGACGGACAGGCTATGCACGCACTTATCGACCTTGTACACCAGGCTGGAGGCGAAGTGGCAGGCATAGGTATCGCCATTGAAAAGGGCCAGCAAGCTGGTGGCAAAACTCTTAGAGAAGAAGGCTATCATCTTGAGTCTATCGCAATCATCGATACCATGGACTGGGAAACACAAACTATTCGTTTTCGCAAGCAACCTGAAATCAAACTCGGAAAAACAAACTTAAAAGCCATCTAAAAAGCAATTGTCATGTCAAACAAGAATAATCTCTATAAACTTGATGGACGAGTGCCTGTCGCACAGGCTGTTTCCTTTGGATTACAGCATGTTTTGGCAATGTTTGTGTCAAACATTGCTCCTATAATCATTCTCGCAAATGCAGTAGGCACATCACCAACCCTGAGTGCCGCCCTCATCCAGAACTGTATGATTATAGCTGGTATAGGTACATTGGTGCAACTCTATCCCGTGTGGCGAATTGGAGCCCGTCTGCCTATCGTTATGGGCATCAGCTTCACATTCCTCTCACTATCCATCTCTATTGCCACCACACAAGGCATGGGCACTTTGATGGGAGCTGTCATCGCTGGTGGTATTGTTGAAGGAATCTTAGGACTTTTAGCACGCTACTGGATACGCATCATATCTCCTATTGTGGCAGCTACTGTTGTTACCGCCATTGGTTTCTCACTACTACCTATCGGAGCTAATTCATTTGCCGGTGGACAAGGAGCAGCTGATTTCGGCGCACTACACAACTGGATTGTGGGTTCTATTACACTGCTCACATGTCTGTGCTTCCAGATTTTTGCACGCGGCATTCTCCGCTCACTATCTGTTCTCGTGGGACTTATTATTGGCTACATCCTTGCCATGTGTATGGGAATGGTTGACTTCTCTGGGCTTAACAACGTTAGCATTTTTGCCCTTCCACAAATTCTGCCTTTCAAGCCCGAATTCAACATCGGCGCAATATTATCCGTTATTGCAATATATCTTGTTGCAGCAACCGAAAACATTGGTGATGCAAGTGCACTATGCTCAGGAGCCTTGAAACGCAATCCAACAGACAAGGAACTGGGAGCCTGTGTTTCATGCGATGGTTTCATCAGCTCACTTGCCGGAGTATTCGGTTGCACACCTATCACAACATTCTGCCAGAATATTGGCTTGATAAACCTCTCGGGAGTGGTAAACCGCTTCACCATTGCAATGGGTGCGACTATAATGATTCTTGGTGGCATTATCCCTGTTGTGGGTGCTGTTCTTGCAACAATTCCACAGGCTGTTCTTGGCGGAAGCACTATCATCATGTTTGGCTCTATCATGTTTACAGGTTTCAGTATGATGGCAAAATGTGGTTTCACCGAACGCAACATGATTATCATCTCTCTGTCACTGAGTGTTGGACTCGGCTTCACTCAGGCAAACGGCCTCTTTGGTATTTTCCCACAGATTATTCAAACTATCTTTGCCGAAAACTGTGTGGCAATAGTATTTATTCTTGCCGTAATCCTCAATTTGGTATTACCAAAAGGAAAGTAGTTTTTGGTAAAAACACATATTTTAAATAAAATGCAAGATTTTGCTGCTATAGATTTTGAAACAGCCAACAACGAGCGAACTTCGGTTTGCTCTGTTGGCATTGTGGTATATAGAAACGGTGAAAAAGTTGATGAGTTCTATTCACTTATTAAACCAGAACCCGAATACTATACTTATTGGTGCAGCAAAGTGCACGGAATAACAGCTAAAGACACCGAGAATGCTCCTGTGTTTCCCGATGTGTGGGCACAGATAGAGCCAAAGATAGAGGGATTGCCTCTTGTGGCTCACAACAAGGCTTTCGATGAAAGCTGTCTGAAAGCTGTGTTCCGTTGCTATCAGATGGACTACCCCGACTACCCTTTCTATTGCACCCTGCAACAGTCACGAAAAGTGTGGCGAGGAGGTCGTCATAACCTTGATATCATTGCCGCACGTTGCGGATTTAATTTGGAAAACCACCACAATGCCTTGGCAGATGCTGAAGCATGTGCTGCTATTGCAAGAGAAATTTTATAGCGCAAAGTTGCGCTTCGCACAGCTTTGCTAAATGATAAAGGATAAATGACTGAAGTTTCGTAAGTGAATATAC
>DGRY01000062.1:16285-17406 GCA_002391185.1 Prevotella sp. UBA4376 | reverse complement strand
ATTAGATTTAAGGTTAACAAAGGTTGGGACTCAGCGGAGCCCCTTTTTTTGTGTCTAATACTCTGTTTTATCAGCCTTATCACGCCACATTTCAAATGCTTTGATTGCTTCGTCGCGCATGAATATCTCCACAGGCTTATGACGGTCAACAGGATTAAGAGGTATTTCCTGATAAATAAAGTCATCATCAAAACCAATAGCAGCAGCATCCTTACGGTCGTTGGCAAAATAAATCTTATCGAGTCGCGCCCAATAGATTGCCCCAAGACACATAGGACAAGGCTCACAAGAGGTATAAATCTCACAGCCTTTAAGATCGAACGTACCTAACTTCTTTGTAGCTGCACGGATTGCAGTAATCTCTCCATGTGCTGTAGGGTCGTTATCAATAGTCACCCTGTTGCTTCCTTCTGCAACAATCTCGCCGTCCTTAGCTATAACTGCTCCAAAAGGACCACCACCTTTCAGAACACTTTCCTTTGAGAGTTCAATAGCTCTCATCATCAACTCTTTTTTCGTCATATATGTTGTTTTTAAATATCAATAAGCATACAAATATAAGCATAAAAAGTTGAAAACATACTTGTTTGCACAAAAATTTGTATCTTTGCAAATATATGGCAAAGAAAGTAGAATACGGATTCGCCGATAGTCCTTTTGGCGAAATTATTGTTGCACGCACATGGGACGGAATATGCGACCTGCAGTTCTTAGGTTTCAACAGAATGGGGGTTATTCATGAACTGGCTCAGCGCTGGGGCACATACACTCCTACCACACAGAGTGATGAAATGGCAAATACTGTTCAGAGAGTGCTTTTTGAAGGCTACGACCATCCTCTGAACCTTGACCTTCGTGGTACTGAGTTTCAGCTAAAAGTGTGGAAAGCTATCATGCAGGTTCCATTTGGAGAAACAATATCTTATCAACAGTTGGCTGCAAACATCGGTCAGCCAGAAGCAGTACGTGCCGTGGCAACAGCTGTAGGTCAGAACCCCATGGCTGTTATTATCCCCTGTCATCGCATCATCCATAAGGATGGCACTATAGGTGAATACCATTGGGGACGAGAGCTAAAAGAGAAGCTGCTGGAATGGGAAAAAGCGAGAAAAAGTTAGGAG
>DGRY01000062.1:309-16180 GCA_002391185.1 Prevotella sp. UBA4376 | reverse complement strand
TTAACTACTCATTCTTAATTGCCCACAGGGCAACTAATTCCACATTAAACATTCAACATTCCACATTCAAATATATGTTTCTTTCCGCTTCTGAATTATTCAACCGTATAGCCTATATTGCCACTTCAAAGCAACTGAAACCTGAAGTGCAAAACAAGCTGATGCATGAGGTATTAGTACTTACATGCGCAGCAGGACTAAAAGGCACAAAGGATGCTACAGGCAACCTCTTTGCCAAGGTTGACGTGTTGTGCAAACAGAAGAAAATGAAGCAACTCGACATCTTCGACATACAGAAGATGCGACACGACAGCAACTGTTCGGTACCACTCTCACACGAAGACTTGCTTTACGATCTTAGAGCCTTGGCACTTTTTGTTTCCAAGGTTTTAGATACAGACATCCCCGACTTTCTAACCGACAAGATTCCGCACTCACGCAATCCCAAAGCATCTATCAAGCATGTAGATTATCGTTGTGTGCGTTGCATTGTGCGCTCGGTAGAAGAAGATACGTTTACAGCAGAAATAGCTCAGGATGCCACCCACAAAATCCTAACCATAAACTATAGTGAACCTCGCTTTCAATATCTCAAGAAAATATTGAAAGAAGGAGTGCAGGTGAATCTGATTGATGTGACCTCTCCCCCCGCCCTCCCCTGCAGGGAGGGCGGGGGGAGAGGTTGTCGCTTCATTATCGTTTCTCCAGACTTTCTTCTCGACATCAGCTCCCTTGCCGCCTGTTTCACACAGTATGGACATAGCCCGCTGGCATATACCATCAACCGTATGCGACCAATGGCAAACTCACAAGCCATATTATTAGGAAACTTTGCGGGAAGTGCCCTCGACGACATTATTAACAAAGGTGACGACTACGACTGGACAGAAACATTCAAGACTAACTTCAGAGAGAAAGCACTTGAATATTGCACCTGTACCGACCTTAATCAGAAATCGCCATTCAGACAAGATGCCAAGCAACAGGTAAAGAACCTTCGTGAAGCTGTAGATGTGCTCTTTGGCAAATGGAAGGACAAGGAAGCTCTGCCTGGAATGCCAACAAAAGAACAGGATCAAGTTATGCATTACTCACGCGAGAAAGCTATTCTTGAACCCAGTTTTGTATGTGAGCAGTTAGGGCTTCAAGGACGAATAGACCTTATGACTACCGACCTGCAACTACTTGTCGAACAGAAATCGGGCAAGAACTTTTCGGTAGATAGTCAACGACCAGGCGAGCACGGCAGTATGCTGACCGAGTCTCATTATGTTCAACTGCTTCTATATTACGAATGTTTGAGTAGAAATTTCAATCTGCCATACAACTCTATTGACGGCAGACTACTCTATTCGCGCTATCAGATGCCAGCAGGTTTGCCTCATGCTGCCTATTATAGAAAGCTTATAGACGCAGCTATCGAGTTGCGTAACCAAATTGTAGCCACAGAGTTTTACATTGCAGAAAACGGTTTTTCAAAACTCATACCTTTACTTCAGCCCGAAGCGCTGAAACAGAAAGTGATAAGCGACAACTTCTGGACAAAATGGATATATCCACAGATAAGCAACATAACAAATCCATTGCAAGCAATGTCGCCTATTGTGCGCAGCTACTTCTGCCACATGGCTGATTTTGTATATCGCGAACAAATAGCATCTCAATTAGGTGTTGTTGAAGGAACAGGCAATTCAACTGCCGACCTTTGGAACATGCCACTCTCAGAGAAAAAAGAAACAGGAAATATCTACACAGACCTACACATTATTAATAAAGAACAATCAAGCGAATACAACGGATACGACATTATAACACTTGAAGTACCTGCACAAGGAGACGATTTCTTACCCAACTTCCGTCTTGGCGACTCGGTATATCTATATCCTTATTTTAAGGAACAGGAGCCTGATGTACGCAAGTCATTACTATTCAAAGGGTCGCTAATGGAAATACACTCTAACAAACTTGTCGTTCACCTCTTTGACGGACAACAAAATCCCGACATCTTTGAAGAAGCTGGCAAGAGAAACATTCCAGGCAACCATCCTATACTATGGTGCATAGAGCATAGCAGTTTAGGAGGTAGCGCATCAGCTGCACTTAGAAGTCTTCACCAACTCATTTCTGACAATAGCGGAAAGCGTGAGCTGTTGCTGGCACAACGTGAGCCAAAAACTAACAAGGAAATAAAATTAAGCAGAGAGTATCATCCCACATACGACCCTATAATCCTTAAGGCTATACAGGCTCAGGATTATTTCCTACTTATAGGTCCTCCTGGAACAGGGAAAACAAGCATGGCTCTGCAGTTTATGGTGAGAGAGTTGACCTCTCCCCCCGCCCTCCCCTGCAGGGAGGGAGCCTCTGCTAAACCAATCGAAGCATATGCAAAAATTGCTGTAAAAGGAAAAGAGGTCATGATACCTTCTAAATACTTTGGAAGTATAAAAGAATGCAATCCTGACCTATATGATTTATTAAGAAAATATCAACTCGAAAATAGAAACAAGCCCACAGATGCAGAAAAAATCATGTGGGAAATAGTTAGAAATAATAAGCTTGGAATACACTTCCGCAGACAACATGCTATAGACGATTTTATAGCAGACTTCGTTTGTTTATCTTTATCAATCATTATTGAGGTTGATGGAAGTATTCACGAAAAAGAAGAAAACAGAATTGATGATGAACGCAGAACCAGAATCCTTAACGAGAAAGGATTTATTGTTATCAGGTTCACAAATGAAGATATTATATATAATACAGATGCTGTTATAAAAAAAATACAAGAAACTATTTACAAACGCATCAATACAGCTACAACTGAAATAAAAAAAGTAGCAACAAATGGAGTAATAAACGCGAGTGCCAACGAGAGCCCCCTCCCTGCAGGGGAGGGCGGGGGGAGAGGTTGTTCACTCCTCCTCATGGCTTACACTAACAGAGCTGTTGACGAGATATGCAACATGCTTTCAGATAACAACATCGATTATCTGCGCATAGGTAACGAATATACCTGCGACGAAAGATTCCGCGACCATCTACTTGATTATGCGCTAAAGGATTACAACAAACTTGATGACATAAAGCAAAAAATCCTAAACACACAGGTGATTGTGGGAACAACAGCCACGATGCAGAACCGTAGCTATATCTTCGACCTGAAACACTTTGATGTGGCTATTGTTGACGAGGCAAGTCAGATTCTTGAACCAAACATAGTAGGACTACTCACCAAACCAGATAAGTTTATACTTATTGGCGACTATAAACAATTGCCGGCAGTTGTTCAGCAAGACGAAAGTCTTTCTATTGTTGAAGACGAGGAACTTCATGCTATAGGACTGCAGGACTGCCGCAACTCGCTCTTTGAACGACTCATACGCATAGAGAAGATGAACGGCAGAGATGATTTCGTGGGCGTGCTCAACCGCCAAGGACGCATGCACCCTGAGATTGCTAACTTCCCAAATAACGAATTCTATTTCGATGAGCACCTGCTATCGGTGCCACTTCCTCATCAGGAAGCAGAGAAACTTGACTACGACACACCTTCAGAAGACGCTATTGATGATCTTCTGAAAAAACATCGCATGCTTTTCTTCCCTTCTGTCAACTGCCGACGACCTGACATATCAGACAAAGTGAACACTTCAGAGGCACATATTGTAGCCAACTTATTACGACGCATACATCGTTTCTACAACAAAAAGTTCGATGCATCAAAAACTGTTGGTGTGATTGTGCCTTATCGTAATCAAATTGCTATGATACGCAAGGAGATTGAAAAACTACAAATCCCCGAATTACTCAATGTGAGTATTGATACTGTTGAACGCTATCAAGGGTCACAACGCGATGTAATTATCTATAGTTTCACCATTCAGAATATATATCAACTCGACTTCCTCACAAGCAATAGCTTTGAGGAAAAAGGGCATATTATCGACCGAAAACTAAATGTGGCAATTACACGAGCACGCAAACAGATGCTGATCACAGGCAATGAAAACGTACTTAAAAATAACCAACTTTTTAAAAAATTAATAGAATCAATCCCCACAGCTGCCTTTTTGCATGAATAAACGGCAAAAGTGTTATAATATCTATACTTGTGCATAAAAAAAGTTATTCTACCCATTTTCTTGATTTAGCTCATGAAAAGTATCTTATTTGTATTTAATTTTCATCAATAATGCAAGTATTTGTTTTCTTTAGCATTACTTTTGCACTCCGGAAAATTAACTAATTTGTTAAACATTAAGGAAAAAGAAAATGAAAAAATTCATGATGACATTGGTTGTACTTTGTGCAGCCCTGAGCGTAAACGCTCAAGTTTACTTAGGTGGAACATTAGGCGTAGCAAGTGTTGGCACTGAAAATGGTAATGATGAAACATCATTCAAGATTCTGCCTGAGATTGGTTACAACTTCAATAAGAGTTGGGCTATTGGTACTACTATCGGTTACGAGAAGGGTTCTTTCTCTATGCTTAACAACAATTTCGCAAATGATGATGTTAAGGGATTCACCTTTGCACCTTACGCTCGTTACACATTCGTAAACAGCAAGCACGTTAGCGTATTCATGGATATGGGTGTTGACTTTACTTCTGGCGAGGCTGGCAATACTGATTTCACAGCTTTTGCAGTAGGCATCAAGCCAGGTGTAGCAGTTAACCTCGACAAGCATTGGAGCTTTGTAACAAAGGTAGGTTTCCTTGGTTATGAAGAAATCAACCCAGAGGGTGCTAACAACAATACTCACGCCTTTGGTTTCGATGTAAATGGTAACAACCTTACATTCGGTTTGTACTACAAGTTCTAAAACCAACCTCATCAAAGTAGATAAAAGAAGATATGCTGCTTTCTGCAGCGAAGATAGAGGACAAATGCCGTTTATCTTCTTTCTAACTTCATCTAACTTCTTTTATCTTCTTAAAAAATCTGTTAAGGATTACGTTTTAGTTTTTAGTAAACATAATAGAGGGTGGCCAGTCTTGGCACACCCTCTTTAAATTTAATTTAAGCTCTTAAGTACCTGTGTCAACCAGCGCTTAAATCTTTGCCCATTATCTAATACTACTCCAACCCATAAAAGTATTACCTTTTCGAGTTAGTTATTAAGTAGTAGAAAACTGTATATGGACCGAAATTTTAATGTAAATAAATTATATAGTAGCTAAAACCCAAAAAACTTAGCATTCGCATGCCCCAAAGGAATAAAACCTTCTTTTGTGCAAATATATAAAACGCTATTGAAAGCTCCAAACTTTTCATGATTTTTCTTTCGTATTTTTTTTAAATACCTTTTGACATACAAAAGCGGCACAATGGAAGTCGCCATCATGCCGCTTAAATTAACTACAAATAAAAACTATAGAACTTACAATTCAAACTTATAACCAACTGTGAACTGGAATACGCTGTTGCGAACTTTATGTTCCTTAATAACCTTTGTCAAGCCCCAGTTGTAACGAGCATCGATAACTACGTTGTAGAACTCATAAGAAAGACCTACAGGAATTGTGAAGTCAACCTTGTTTACATTTGGAAGATCAGCTGTAACGCCTCCTACTTTTCCTTTATGTCTTACATTAAAACCAATCTGAGCACCAGCCTTAACAGCAAGACCCTTAACTACATAAACATTAGCCAAAACAGGAACATTAATGTAGTCAAGCTGCCAAGATGCATCAGCACCCTTAAACTTTACACCCTGCTGTGAATAAAGCACACCAGCACTCAAAGAGAAGATATCAGCTACTTGATACTCACCCTCAACACCAGCTGCGAATGCAGGACGAATCTTTGTATCAGTAATATCAGATCCAACAAGTTTTGCGAGGTTTAGACCTACCTTTGGCTGAAGGGTAAATGTACCTACTTCATGCTGTGCGAATGCTGCCATTGATGATAGCATCAATACTGCAGCCAACAAAAACTTTTTCATACGAATAGAAATTTAATGTAACAAACAAATTAACTAATACTCAATATCTTTAGTGTATTTAGTGTAGAACCTTTTCTTGGGGACAAATATATATAATAGTTTTAAAAACTCCAAATTTTTAAACTGTTTTTTGCCGTAAATACTTAAAAAACACTATTTTACGTGATTTTAAGTAAATAAAAATGCGGCATAATGTTCAAAGCCATTATGCCGCGAATTATATTTTAAAATGCTATTTTTAAGAGGTGATTACAAAGCAAACTTATAGCCCACTGTGAACTGGAATACAGTATTCTTGTTGTCCAAATCCTTAATTGCCTTTGTCAAGCCCCAGTTGTAACGAGCATCAAGAACAACGTTGCTGAACTCGTAAGAAACACCTACAGGGATTGAGAAGTCAACAGAATTGAACTGAGAGGTATTTCCTGCTGTTATTGCGTTTGAACCATTCTTTGCCTCTGCTTCGGCATTTACCTTAAAACCAGGCTGAACACCAAGTTTTACAGCAAAACCAGGAGCTACATATACGTTAGCCATGATAGGAACGTTGATATAGTCGAGTTTCTGAGTAAGGCTTAAGCCACCTTCTTTACCTTTACAACCCTGCTGTGAATACAACGCACCGGCACTAATTGAGAAAATGTCGCTTGCCTGATACTCAAGTTCTGCACCTGCGACAAAACCAACACGTGCATCAGCATCGTCTGCATCTGTAAAGTTAGCAATGTTCAAACCAACCTTTGGCTGAATGGTTACTGTTCCTACTGCGTGCTGTGCGAATGCAGCTACAGAAGAAATCATCAGAGCTGCTACTAATAATACTTTTTTCATACGGTTTTAATTTAAGTAAATTATATGTTTATGTTTATTTCACACGTATAACAGCATACTGCCGTTTTGTTTAATTGAATGCAAATGTAATAAAAAAATATAAGCAAGAAAAAGGGAAATCCCTAATTAAAGTTCCTTTTTCCCTATTTCATGCTAATAAAGAGTAAAGTAGATAAAGAAAAAAAATCAACGAGTTCATAGCACAAACTTATATCCCACAGTAAGTTGGAACACGCTATTATAACCCACTTTGAACTTTCCATTTTCCTTTGGTTGGCGCAATACTTGGGTTACACCTATATTATAACGGGCATCAAAAGTAACTCCAATTGGTAGTTCATAAGACACGCCAACTGGTATTGAGAAATCGAACGTGCTTACGACATTCTCAACATCGCCTTTTTCCAATCTGCCTGTGATGTTGTTCTTCTCTCTATATTTTTTTGCCACACAGAACCCTGGCTGAACACCAGCTTTAACAGCAAATCCATCAAACAAATAAACATTGGCAAGAACAGGAAAGTTTATATAGTTCATGTCATAGTGCTCGCCCATGTCGGTCATCAACGCACCATCGAGAGTTGACTTGTAATTGTGTCTGTATCCCTGTTGAGAATACATAGCTCCAAGACTAACTGATACTAAGTCCCATGCCTGATACTCTGCCTCAACGCCTGCGGTGTAGCTCACACGCATACTGGTGTTCTTTAGTTTATTCATAGAACAGACATTCAGTCCCACCTTTGGCTGAATGGTAATAGTGCCCACTTCATATTGCGCAAAAGCAGAAAGCGAACTGAGCAATAAGGCTACTGCAAATAAAATGTGTTTCATATATGTATGATTTATATTTGTTTTTTCATTACAAAAGCTAAAAACTCTCGTTATAAATTCAATATAGACGCATTATAGACTCATTATAGAGCCATCTCGAAGGCATCTCGAAGGTATCTCGAAAGGAAAAAGTTATACAAGTAAGGAGAGGGAATTATTGTCCTCCAAGGCGCTCGAAATACACGATAATATCTTCAAACGACTTGAACTCGTCAGACCCATATTCTATAGTTGTGCCCATAAAGTTTTCGTCGGGCTGAGCATCAATGAAATAATCGCCATAAAGCAAATTCTTCTGATTGCTGAAAACAACATGATTCCATGCTGGAGCCGAGAGATATTCCTCCACCCACGCAAGCACGCTTTGGGCATAGCCCTTATCATTAGAAGGGTTTTCAGCCACGATATACACGTTATAGTGTTCCAGCAACTGCTCGTAAAACTTGTGCATACTTGATGTGGCATTGCCAAACGAATCGTGAAGGGTGTTGTAGTGCAGATACACTATAGGCCGCTCACGTCCTTGCTGCTTATCGTCAATCCAACGAATAACAGGTATAAGATAATGATGAGCCACCTTATCTATAAGACGATGCTCGCCATGAAAAGGAATAGCTTGAGAATAGTGTTCTGCAAAAAGGTCACGTGTGTGAACAACAGGGTCGGCATCGCCAAAGAGTCCCCACACACGCGAAGCATCCTCAGAGCTAAGCCCCTCGAAACTACGGTCGGTAAAGTCTTTATATTCCTTTATAAGTCCTTTAGTAACCATAAACTCTTGAACACCATCCTTGCGAGGATTCTGAAACTCTTGCTTACCAGTCATAGAACTCATAGTGTCGCCCATGCGCAAGGCTGGATTAACCAATATTCTATCAAAGCCACGCAAGCGCTCGGCATACATACCGCCCATGGAAGTTCCAATAATAAGGTCGGGCTGTTCACGTTCAGCCATCTCCTTCAACATACCAAAGCCCTCTTCGGGATGCAGAGGAATGTCTTCGGCAATAATAGTTGCCTCTGGCATTATCTGCTGCAACATCTTCACCGTGCCACTTTGCGCCGATGACATGAAGCCGTGAACATACATTATCTTCTTTCCCGACATCAAGTCAGGATACTGCTTTATATAAGGATTTTCCATTTCGTTTCAAATTATATTGCAAATGTAACCATAATATGCCAAACTATATAATACTTTGCAACTTTTAATATTCATAGAGTGTAAATAATACAATATTTTATTATCTTTGCCACCACAATTTAAACCAGATAAAAAACCTATGAAGAAAAAACTAACAGCATTTATTGCCTGTATTTCTTTAGCCATGCCACTCATGGCACAAAAAACAATAAGTAACGGGTATCCATTCACACAGGTACCTTTTACAAGTGTAAAAATTGCTCAAAACACCTTTTGGGGCGATCGTCTAAAAGCTGCTCGAGAGGTAACCATTCCTTTAGCTTTCAGCAAATGCAAGAGCGAACATCGATATGAAAACTTCGTTATGGCTGCTCACCCAAGTGACAAATACGACGTGAGCAAGTTTATGGGATTCTCGTTTGATGATACCGACGTATATAAAACTATAGAAGGTGCAAGCTACATCTTGCAGACATATCCCGACAACAAACTTAAACTATACATCGACTCTGTTCTCGACATTGTAGCTGCTGCTCAAGAGCCCGACGGCTATCTCTACACAGCACGCACCATAAACCCAAAGAAGCCTCACCACTGGAGCGGAAACAAGCGCTGGGTGCAGGAAGAGGTGCTTAGTCACGAGCTTTATAACCTTGGACACATGGTTGATGCTGCCTGCGCACACTATCAGGCTACAGGAAGCAAGAAATTCTTGAATATTGCCGAGCGCTACGCACAATGTGTTGTACGCGAGGTAGGACCAAAGGAAGGTCAGGCTACCGTTGTTCCTGGTCATCAGATTGCCGAAATGGCTCTGGCTCGCCTCTATGTGCTCACAGGAAAGAAAGAGTATCTTGACGAGGCTAAGTTCCTGCTCGACTATCGTGGCAAGACTCAGATCCGTAATCTCTATTCACAGAGCGACAAACCTGTTGTTGAACAAACTGAGGCTTGGGGACATGCTGTAAGAGCAGGCTACATGTATGCCGGTATGGCTGACATAGCTGCCCTCACTGGTGACTCTGCCTACATCAAGGCTATAGACGCCATCTGGAACAACATCGTGAGCAAGAAATACTATCTCACAGGTGGTGTTGGAGCACGTCATGCAGGCGAGGCTTTTGGTGCTGATTACGAGTTGCCTAACCTAACAGCCTACAACGAAACATGTGCAGCCATAGCACAATGCTATCTCAACCTGCGCCTGTTCTTGCTTCATGGCGATGCAAAATACATCGACTGCCTTGAACGTTCACTCTACAATGGAGTAATCTCAGGCATGAGCGTTGACGGCGGACGATTCTTCTACCCTAACCCACTTTCAAGCGACGGCAAATACAAGTTCAATGCCGACGGCACAACAACACGCCAACCTTGGTTTGGTTGTGCATGCTGCCCAAGTAACCTTAGCCGTTTTATCCCTTCTGTTCCTGGATACATGTATGCAGTAAAGAACAACAACGTATATCTTAACCTTTTTGCCTCTAACACAGCAACCATCCTTGTCAACGGCAAGCCTGTTGTTCTCGAAATGACAACCGAATATCCTTGGAATGGCGACATCAAGGTAAAGATTATCAAAAATAAGGCTGGCAAAAACCTCAACCTCAAGGTACGCATCCCAGGATGGGTAAAGAATCAGGTTGTGCCAAGCGACCTGTACAAATACAACGACGGCATCACTCCAACCTACAGCATAAAAGTAAACAACCGCGACGCAAAGGCCATAGAAGGCAATGATGGTTATGTAAACCTCTCTGGCGTGAAGAATGGCGACGAGATACGCATACACTTTGATATGCCTGTACGCACAGTAGAGGCTAACAACAAGGTAGAAGCCGACCGCGGACTTGTAGCCGTAGAGCGTGGCCCTATAGTATATTGCGCCGAAGCTGCCGACAACAATAATGCCAACGTATGGGAAAGCATCATGAACACCAAGCCACAGTTCAATATCGTAAACAACTACAGCATCAACAATACCGAGGCTGATGGCAAACCTTTCCACGTTACAGCCATAACAACCGAAGCTCAGCAGGCTTCTGTAGCTAACGGCAAACTGCAGGTGAACGACAAGAAACTCACCCTTATTCCTTACTACGCATGGAATCATCGTGGCGCAGGCTACATGACTGTATGGATGCAGCAGGGAACTGGAGCTTTTAATAGATAATTTACCGAGCGCCCTCACTAATCTCATTACGAAGCACGTATCGTAATAGAAGATTAAAAGATGGAAAAATGGAAATATGATGAACTACCACAATCATATTTTCCATTTTTCCATCTTTCCATTTTTTCATCTTTCCATCTTTCCATTTTTCCATCTTTCAATCTTCTTACCGGGACTTTTTTTCATAAATAATAGGTTTTAACAAAGTTTTGTAGTAAATTTGTAACCAATTACACAACATTAGCGTATATATTGATAATCAACGACATTTAAGTAACTCATTAAGTAGAAATTATCACAATGAAAAAAGCATTTTCTCTGGCTCTGCTAATGATAATAACATTATTGGCAAACGCCCAGATGCTAAAGCCTGTGAAATTTACATCACAGCTTAAAACCAACAACACAGCCGAGGCAGAAATCATCTTCCAAGGCTCTATTGCCAGCGGTTGGCACGTGTATTCAACCAATCTGGGAGAGGGACCTATCTCAGCATCCTTCAACGTTAACAAACTTGATGGTGTTGAGTTGGTTGGCAAGTTGACACCACGAGGCAAAGAAATTTCTAATTACGACAAACTGTTCGAAATGAACCTTCGCTATTTTGAGGGAAGCGTTACTTTTGTACAGAAAGTTAAATTCACTAAACCAAACTACACTATTGATGCATATCTGGAGTATGGAGCATGCAACGACAGAAACTGTATGCCTCCTACATCAGTTGAAATAAACAAGAGTGGAAAAAGTCCTGCGTTTGTGGGCGCCAAGGCAGAAACTACTGCTGAGACAAAAGAGCAGACAGCTTTAGCTGAAGCTGCTGGAAACCCAGAAGAACTGGCTAAGCTAAAGGCAGACAGTATTGCACTTGCAAAAGCCGACTCAATAGCAAAAGCTGATTCTTTGACAGCAGCAAGTCTTACTGATGCAGACAAGGATGCCCTTTGGAAACCAGTAATCAAGGAACTACAGCAACTAGGTGGTAACAACGACATTGCAAACCACTCGCTAATATATATATTCCTCTTAGGTATCGTTGGTGGATTGCTTGCGCTTGTGATGCCATGTATATGGCCTATCATCCCAATGACCGTGAGTTTCTTCCTTAAACGCGCAAAAGACGACCGACAGAAGGGCATACGCGATGCCGTTACCTACGGAATATCTATCGTTGTTATATATCTTGTTCTGGGCATTGGTGTAACAGCCATCTTTGGTCCAAGCACTCTGAACGCCCTCTCTACAAATGCCATTTTCAACATCATCCTGTTCCTACTGCTTGTAGTATTTGCAGTTAGCTTCTTCGGATGGTTCGAGATAAAACTTCCTGACAGTTGGGCTAATAGCGTTGATACCAAAGCATCAAAGACAACAGGCTTTGTATCTATCTTCCTTATGGCTTTCACCCTGGTACTGGTAAGTTTCTCATGCACAGCACCTATCATCGGTCTGCTGCTCGTACAGACAGTTACCTCTGGCGACTGGCTCGCTCCTGCCATTGGTATGTTCGGTTTTGCACTTGCTCTGGCTGTTCCTTTCACTATCTTCGCCATGTTCCCAACATTGATGAAGAAGAGTCCTAAGAGCGGTTCATGGATGGATCAGATAAAGGTGGTATTAGGTTTCGTAGAACTTGCCTTCTCTTTGAAATTCCTAAGCGTTGCCGACCTTGCCTACGGCTGGCATCTACTCGACCGCGAGGTGTTCCTTAGCCTGTGGATTGTTATCTTCTTTGCCCTTGGTGCATATCTCGTAGGCTGGCTTAAATTCCAGCAAGATGCTATCGGCGGAGATCTCAACAAGCCTATGGCTGTTCCTGCCATCATGCTTGGTCTCTGCTCTATGGCTTTCGCCGTATATATGATTCCTGGCCTATGGGGAGCTCCTTGTAAGGCTGTAAGTGCTTTCGCTCCACCTATCAACACACAAGATTTCAACCTCAACAGCAAGACCGTAGAGGCTAAATACACCGACTACGAGGCAGGTATGGCTGCTGCAAAGGCACAAGGCAAGCCTGTACTTCTCGATTTCACAGGCTTTGGTTGCGTTAACTGCCGTAAGATGGAGGCATCGGTATGGACTGACCCACAGGTAGCCGACAAGCTCACAAAAGACTATATCCTCATCTCTCTCTTTGTTGACGACAAAACTCCACTTGCTGAACCAATAAAGGTAAACGAAGATGGTCAACAGCGCACCCTGCGCACAATTGGCGATAAATGGAGCTATCTGCAGAGCCACAAGTTTGGTGCAAATGCTCAACCTTTCTACGTAGCTGTTGATAACGAAGGAAAACCTCTAACTGCATCACACAGCTACAAAGAAGATGTGCAGGAGTATATTGAGTTCTTGGATAAGGGTTTAGAGAATTATAAGAAATAAAAAAGCCTCCCCCATCCCCCTCCGGTAGGAGGGGGCTAACTAACAGGCAAAATCATTTATAACTGAATAATGAATAATGAATAGTGAATAATTCATAATTGTATAATCGCACGAAGTGCGACTAATTCAAAATTCCACATTCAAAATTCGTAATTCATCTATGTTAGATATTAAAACACGCGAAAACATCATCAAGCTCATCAACGAGCAAGTTGTTCCTGCCGTAGGCTGCACAGAGCCTATGGCTGTTGCCTTATGCACGGCAAGGGCTACCGAGATATTAGGTCGTCGTCCTGAGAAAATTACAGTTTTCCTTAGTGCCAATATCCTAAAAAACGCTATGGGAGTAGGAATTCCAGGCACAGGAATGATAGGACTACCTATCGCAATTGCTCTTGGAGCACTCATAGGAAAGAGCGAGTATAACCTCGAAGTATTAAAAGACCTTGATGCTCACTCGCTTGAAGATGGCAAGCAATACGTTAAAGAAAACCATATAGACATAAAGCTTAAAAAAGGCGAATGTGACAAACTATATATCGAGGTAAACTGCGAAGCAGATAGTAATAAGGCTACTGCTATTATTGCCTGCAAGCACACCAACATCGTGTACGAAGAACGTAACAACGAGGTTCTGCTCGACAAACGCACACAGACAAAATGCGAGGATACAGAAGATGCTGTGACCCTTAACCTAAGAATGGTTTACGACTTCGCCATGACAACTCCTGTCGATGAGATACGCTTTATCCTTGCCACACGCGACTACAACATCAAGGCTGCCGAAGAAAGTATCAAAGGCAACTACGGACATTGTTTGGGAAAAACAATGGATCGTCCACTTAGCCACGGCATCTTCGGTAACTCTATATACAGCCACATAATTTCAAAAACAGCCAGCGCCTGCGATGCCCGTATGGGTGGAGCCATGATACCAGTGATGTCTAACTCTGGTTCAGGTAATCAAGGCATCTGTGCTACTAATCCTGTTGCCGTGTTCGCACAGGAAAACGAAAATACCGAGGAAGAACTAATTCGTGCGCTCACCCTTAGCCACCTCACAGCAATATACATCAAGCAAAGCCTTGGAGTTCTTAGCGCTCTTTGCGGATGCGTGGTAGCAAGCATAGGTTCAAGCTGCGGTATCACCTATCTCATGGGTGGAACATACGAAGATATCTGCCATGCAGTAAAGAACATGATTGCCAACCTCACAGGAATGATATGTGATGGAGCCAAACCAAGCTGCTCACTAAAGATATGCTCAGGTGTTTCAACAGCTCTTCTCTCGGCTCTATTAGCCCGTGAAGGCAAGCACGTAACATGCGCAGAAGGCATCATTGACCAGGATGTTGACCAAAGCATCCACAATCTAACAAGTATAGGCAAGGAAGCCATGTGCGCTACCGACGATATGGTCCTCAAGATTATGACTAATAAAAAATAAATAACTCGTCATTGCAAAGCAAATAATTTCACATTACACACTTGTAATTCCAAATTATTAATTATCTTTGCAATACGTTTGGTCTGATAGTTCAATGGATAGAACGGAGGTTTCCTAAACCTTTGATCCGGGTTCGATTCCCGGTCGGACTACACTACTAACATTAATATTCATGATACTATGATTGGAGCAATAATAGGAGACATTGTAGGCTCACGATTTGAATTTTCAGACGCGCCTACCGAGGGGTTTGATCTTTTCACCCCAGAATGCAGTTTCACCGACGATACAGTATGTACCATCGCCATTGCTGATGCCATACTAAATGAAAAACCATACAAAGAAACATTACACGAATGGTGCCGCAAATATCCAAATCCTAAAGGTGGCTATGGACCAAAGTTTCAACTATGGGTAGAAAGCGATGATCCACAACCATACAATAGCTGTGGCAACGGTTCTGCAATGCGTGTTAGTCCAATAGGATGGCTCTTTGACGACTATCAAGAAGTGCAAGAGGAAGCAAAGAAATCTGCCATCTTCAGTCACAACCATCCTGAAGGAATCAAGGGCGCAGAATGCGTAGCTACGCTTATCTATTGGCTACGCACTTGTCGTGTAACCAGAGACAGAATAGAAACCGCTGTAAAGCGTAATTTTAACTATGAATTCATATCCATTCGCGACATATATAAAATAGGTAGTGAGGGACATTTTGACTCTCTGTGCCAAGAAACAGTACCATGGGCTATAACATGTTTCTTAGACAGCGACAACTTCGAGGATGCAATCAGAAAGGCTGTTCTTGCCGACGGAGACACAGACACAAAAGCAAACATCACTGGTGCCATATCCGAAGCATACTACGACATCCCCGACAATATAGTCAAAAAAGCATGTAGCTATCTTCCTGGAGAGATGCTTGCTATCATTGAGCAGTTCTACAACAGAATAGAAGAAAGACTTTAAAACTTTGATTTTTAGGGCTAATAAAAAAGAGCGGGATACGGGAGTCGAACCCGCCTTTCAGGCTTGGGAAGCCCGCGCACTACCGATGTGCTAATCCCGCAAAAAAAAGAGCCGATAACGGGACTCGAACCCGTGACCCACG
>DGRY01000062.1:0-230 GCA_002391185.1 Prevotella sp. UBA4376 | reverse complement strand
CTACCAACTGAGCCATATCGGCACAGATTAATTTGAATATCCGTTTTTATAATATGCAATGCAAAGGTAATGAATTATTCTCTAAATCCAAAATAAACTATTAAAAAGAAATAAACAAAAAATCTATACCCTGCCCTCTTCAAAAAGAAAAAGAGTAGTGAAATATAAAAACTATAATTATTCCTATCTCTCCGATTACTCCGATTTTTCCGATTACTCAGAATTTTCTG
>DGRY01000117.1 GCA_002391185.1 Prevotella sp. UBA4376 | reverse complement strand
TATTGTGAGAGTTTGTATAAGCGATATGGGAAGAACCTGAAACTGCTGTTTTCACCAGAGTTCCTTCGTGAGAGCAAGGCTCTGTACGATAATTTAAATCCAAGCAGAATTATTGTTGGATCGCCAAAAGACGAACTGTCTGCTCATGCAGAAGAACTCCATGAGGCAGCAAAAACATTTGCTGCACTATTGCAGGAGGGGGCTATTAAAGAGAATATTGCCACCTTATTTATGGGAGTAAAGGAAGCAGAAGCTGTTAAATTGTTTGCCAACACCTACCTTGCTCTGCGTGTGAGCTATTTCAATGAGTTGGATACCTATGCCGAGGTAAAAGGATTAGATTCTAAAGCAATAATAGAAGGTATTGGACTTGACCCTCGTATAGGAACTCATTACAATAACCCAAGTTTCGGATATGGTGGCTATTGCTTGCCAAAAGATACTAAGCAACTTCTTGCCAACTATGCTGATGTACCTCAAAATATGATGAGTGCTATTGTAGAGAGCAATCGCACTCGAAAGGATTTTATTGCTGATGAGGTTCTGAGAAAGGCTGGCTGGTATGATTATAGCACAAATAATCAGTATGATGGTTCTAAGGAAGAGGTCACAGTGGGCGTTTTCCGTCTTACAATGAAAAGTAATTCAGATAATTTTCGTCAGAGTGCTATTCAGGGAATAATGAAACGTGTCAAAGCAAAGGGTGCTCATGTTATAATATATGAGCCAACGCTTGAAGATGGCAGTTCATTCTTCGGTTCTAAGGTGGTTAACAATCTTGAACTCTTCAAAAAGCAGTCTGATGCTATCATAGCGAATCGCTATGATTCTTCTCTTGATGATGTACATGAAAAGGTATATACAAGAGATATATTCCGAAGAGACTGATAGCTTTTGCAGAAAGTGGTATTTATGCCACTTTCTACTTAGCTTTTAAATAATCTGCCTATGATACACTTTATTTTGATGCTGGCAAATGTTGGCGAAATGACAAATGGTGCCGTTAAAATGGCAAGTTATGATCCGCATGGATGGACACTATCTATAGTGGCTGTTAGTGTGGTGTTTACAGGACTAATACTTCTATTTTTCGTGTATTCGCTTTCTGGAAGAATATTCACGAAAGTTGCTATGCCTAAAATTAAGCATAGAATGAAAAAGAGAAGATGTGAAGAGAATGCAGAAGTGGCGGCAGCTATAGCTTTAGCATTGGATATGGAATGTAGAGAAACTGATGTCGCTGCTATTACTACTGCTTTACATCTGTATCTTACAGATTGTCCTCATGATATAGAGCCGGATAAGATAACAATAATTCCACGGAAAACATCATGGAATGATAGAACGGTTGCGCTTTATAGTTCAAAACTGTAGAAGGCGACAATAATACTTGCAATAATATCGTTTAACAAAATAATTATAAGGCATGAAAACATATAATCTGAACATCAATGGACATGACTATGAAGTTGTGGTTAACTGTGTAGAAGACAATGTTGCGAAAGTAACAGTTAATGGAGTAGAATACGATGTGGTATTAAACAACAAGAAACCTTTAGCTATGAATATGGCTGAAGGTGATAAAGCAAGCGTTGACTCTTTTGCATCAGAAAAAGCGTTGAGTGATGAAGTGAAAAAAGAGGAGTCGTTGAGTACAGCCAACAAATCAGAAGCAACATTAGGGGATACTTCGAAATTGGAAGTTGTTACAAGTCCGCTTCCAGGTGTAGTTCTTGAGATATGTGTTAAGGAGGGGGATGTAGTGAAAGAAGGACAGAAACTCCTTGTTCTAGAGGCTATGAAAATGGAAAATGCTATTATGGCAGAAAAAGATGGCGTTGTTAGAAAAATTCACGTAAGTCAAGGAGAATCTGTATTGGAAGAGGCAGCTTTGATAACCATAGGATAGGCTTATGAACAATATTATAGAGAGTTTGATGCAGTTTTGGGAGTTCACAGGATTCGCCAACTGTACATGGCAACACATTGTGATGATTGTGATTGGTATCACGTTTATCTATCTTGGTATTGCAAAGAAGTGGGAGCCGATGCTTCTTGTTCCTATTGGTTTTGGTATGCTGGTTGGAAATATTCCATTATTCTTTGATGCACAGGGAGTGGGGCTTCGTGTGGGCGTGTATGAGGATGGTTCTGTGTTGAACATTCTTTATTCGGGCGTACGACAAGGCTGGTATCCTCCTTTAATATTTCTTGGTATAGGAGCTATGACCGATTTCTCTGCTCTTATATCGCAACCTCGATTGATTTTGATAGGTGCTGCAGCTCAGATGGGTATATTTGGTGCCTATCTTATGGCTTTGTATTTAGGGTTTCTGCCAAATGAAGCAGGAGCAATAGGTATTATTGGTGGTGCTGATGGACCAACTGCTATATTCCTTAGTTCTAAGTTGGCACCCGAATTGATGGGAGCTATTGCTGTATGTGCTTATTCGTATATGGCGCTTGTGCCTGTTATTCAGAAACCTATAATGAAGTTACTTACAACCGAGGAAGAACGTAAAATACGTATGGCTAAGCCACGTGTTGTTAGTCAGAAGGAAAAGATTATATTTCCTGTTGTTGGTTTCCTGTGTACGGCATTTTTAGTACCTTCTGGTATTCCTTTGTTGGGTATGCTTTTCTTTGGTAATCTGCTAAAGGAATCGGGAGTTACAAGGCGACTTGCCAATACTGCAAGCAACTCATTGATAGATGTTATAACCATACTGATTGGCTTAACTGTTGGAGCTTCAACACAAGCAGATGTGTTTGTGAGCACTCGAAGCATAATGATTTTCTGTTTAGGATTGCTTTCGTTCATAATAGCCACAACTACAGGAGTGCTGTTTGTTAAGTTGATGAATTTGTTCTGTAAGGAGGGCCACAAGATTAATCCTCTTATTGGCAATGCTGGCGTTTCCGCAGTTCCTGACTCTGCTCGTGTGTCAGAAGTAGTGGGACTTGAAACTGATCCAGGCAATCACCTTCTAATGCATGCAATGGCACCAAATGTGGCAGGAGTAATAGGTTCTGCTGTAGCAGCTGGAATATTGCTGGGGTTTCTTACATAGTTATGAGTTAGTGTTACTTGTGCCATAATGCCAAACACACAAAAAAAGTATGATACTTATGTGCAAAAAACATGATGTTTATGCCTCATAAGTATCATACTTTTTTCTCCTCTCATTCTTTCAATCTTCTAATTCTCAAATCTTCATTCTCTAATCTACTAATTTCCAAATCTCTCAGATTAAACTTCCAATCTGATAAACAAGGGCAGAAACAATCCATGCAAGGGCTGTAGTGTATAGGGCTGCAAAAAGAGCCCATTTCCAACTACCTGTTTCACCTTTGATAGCTGCTATGGTAGCAATGCAGGGGAAATATAGTAGAACAAATAGCAAGAAGCAGAAGGCTGTTAGACTGTTGATACTGTTGTCGTTGGCAATAGCGTTTTCATCGCCATACAAAACACCTATTGTAGAAGCTACAATCTCTTTTGCTCCAATTCCTGAAACGAGACCTACATCAAGTTTCCAGTTGAATCCCTGTGGAGCAAATATTGGTTCAATAGTTTTACCCATCTGTCCTATATAGCTTTGTTCAAGCTGCTGTTGATGTTGAAGCGACTCGTTGTGTGGAAAATAGCCTAATGCCCAGACAATAATGCTGGCTACAAGGATAATGCCACCCATCTTTTTAAGATACTGTTTGCCTTTTTCCCATGTGTGGCGACAAACAGCTTTCGTTGTAGGGAAACGATATGGAGGAAGCTCCATAACAAAAGGAGTGTCTTCGCCTTTCACCATGAACTTTGTGAATATCTTACTCATGATAACAGCCATGATAATGCCTGTTAGATAGAGTCCCATCATAATGAGTGACTGATATTTCACAGCGAAGAACGAACCAATAATCATCACATATATAGGAATGCGTGCCTCACAACTCATGAGAGGCAGAATGAGCATTGTTACTATTCGTGAGCGTCGGCTCTCAATAGTGCGTGTAGCCATTACCGCAGGAACATTGCATCCGAAACCCATTATGAGTGGTATGAATGATTTGCCATGTAGTCCCATCTTGTGCATTATCTTATCCATGATAAATGCCGCACGAGCCATATATCCACTATCTTCCATAAACGAGATGAAGAAGTATAGAATAAGAATCTGTGGTAGGAAAACAATTACAGAACCAACACCTCCTATAACTCCATCTGTAAGCATATCCTTTACAGGTCCAGCAGGAAGGTTCTTACCGATAAAATCTCCTAATAGAGCAATACCGTCTTCAATCCATTCCATAGGGTAGGCACCAAGCACAAAGGTGGCTGTGAACATAATACATAGCATTATGAGGAATATAGGGAATCCTACATATTTATTGGTCATGATGCTGTCAAGAACATGAGTAATTTGGTAAGTATCCTTTTCATGTCCAGGGGTGTATTCTGCTTCTTTTAGTGCACCATGTATAAAACCGTATTTTGCATCCATGATAGCTGTTTCGCTATCCTGTAGGGTTTCTTCCTTTACACGTAATGCAGCCTGATCGCGATGTTCAAAAATCTCTTTTGCATCGGGCATGGTCTGTATGTAGCGTTCAACATCTTTGTCTCTTTCCAGCAGTTTGATGGCAAGATAGCGAGTTGAGTAGCGTTGTCGCACATCGTTTTCTTTCTTCAGGTGGTCTTGAATCTCTGCGATACCGTTTTCTATCTCGTGTCCGTGGTTGATGTGTATATGGCGATAATGTGGGTCTTCGTCTTCCTGCATTTCATAAATCTTTATTATTTCGTGGAAGAGATTCTCAACACCGCGTCCGTTAGTGAAAACAGTAGGTATCATTGGAATACCAAAAAGAGAGCCCAACTTGTCGTAATCTACATTGTCGCCTCGTTTTTCTGTTTCGTCAAACATATTGAGTGCTACCACCATTTTGATGTGCATATCAATAAGTTGAGTGGTGAGATATAGATTGCGTTCAAGATTACTTGAGTCAATGACATTTATAACGATGTCTGGTGTGTGTTCTATGAGTTGCTTGCGCACATAGAGTTCTTCAGGCGAATAGGCAGAAAGACTGTATGTGCCAGGAAGGTCAACAAGATTAAACTCATATCCTTCATATTCAGCATGACCAACCTTGGCGTCAACGGTAACACCACTATAGTTTCCCACTCGTTCGTGAGCACCTGAGGCAAAGTTGAAAAGCGAAGTTTTACCACAGTTTGGGTTTCCAACAAGAGCTACATTTATTGTTCGCCTACGATGTTCGGCTTCAGCCTGCAGCATCTTGTCGTCAGAGTCGTTGCTTTCGGCAAATTCCATGAGGGGTTCTTTCTCTCCTGTAGTTTCTTCTTGTTTGCGCTTTCGTGCTTCGGCAAGTGAAACAACTTCTATCTGATCGGCTTCACTATGACGTAGGGAAACTTCGTACCCCATAATACGATATTTGACAGGATCTCTAAGAGGAGCGTTGAGTAGCACTTCAACCTTCTTGCCCTTTATGAATCCCATCTCTATGACACGCTTACGAAAACCGCCATGTCCTGAGACTTTGACGATAACGCCTTTGTCGCCTGTTTGTAATTCGCTTAATTTCATACTGCAAAGTTACTAAGAATTTATTGCAACTTTATTGCAAATATCCCCATTTTGGACTAATTACCTAAAAATGGGGATATAGAGTGTTGTATTTTGCTTATGTTTAAAGCTTTTCTGCAAGGAATTTTCCTGTGAAGCTGTTTTTGTTCTTGATAATATCTTCGGGAGTTCCTGAGCAGACAAGGTTTCCTCCCTTGTTGCCACCTTCTGGTCCAAGGTCTATTACATAGTCGGCACATTTTATAACATCCATATTATGCTCTATGACAAGTATGGTGTGTCCTCTTTCGATGAGTGCATTAAAAGCATCAAGAAGTCGCTTAATGTCATGGAAATGCAAACCAGTTGTAGGTTCATCGAATATAAAGAGTGTAGGCTCTTGTTTTTCCTGTCCTATGAAATAGGCTAATTTCACGCGTTGGTTTTCGCCACCTGAGAGGGTTGATGAGCTTTGTCCGAGTTTTATGTAGCCTAATCCTACGTTCTGAAGTGGAGTGAGTCGGTTTACTATGGCTTTTTGCTTGTGTTCTGTGAAGAATGTGATAGCTTCCGAAACCGTCATATTCAAAACATCGTTAATGTTTTTTTCATGAAAGCGAACATCAAGAATGTCGTGCTTAAAGCGTTTGCCATGGCATGCCTCACATGTAAGTTCTATATCAGCCATGAACTGCATCTCTATAGTGATGGTTCCTGCGCCTTTACACTCTTCACAGCGTCCACCTTCTGTGTTGAAAGAGAAATATTGTGGAGTGAATCCCATTTGTTTTGCCAATGGTTGTTCTGCAAATAGGCTGCGAATGGCATCGTATGCTTTAACGTATGTAGCAGGGTTTGATCGTGTTGACTTTCCTATAGGGTTTTGGTCAACAAATTCCACATGCTTGATCTTTTTCCAGTCGCCTTTTAATTCAGAGTATTCTCCTGGGATATCAGCCACTTCATTTAGATGGCGTTTTAGGGCAGGGTAGAGTGTGCCCTTGATAAGTGATGATTTACCAGAGCCTGATACACCTGTAACAACAGTAAACACGTTGAGTGGTATTTTTACGTCTATACCTCTAAGGTTGTTCATGCGTGCTCCTGTGAGTTCTATAGCCATGTTCCATGAACGTCGGCTTGATGGAACGGCAATTTCCTCAGCACCTGTAAGATACTTTATGGTGTATGAACGAGGATGTTTCTCAAGAAGTTTTGCGCGTATTTCCTTGTTGCGTGCATCTTTTATTTCTGATGCTTCTCCCTGATATACTATTTCTCCACCAAGGTTACCTGCATCAGGACCTATGTCGATGATGTAGTCGGCAGCCTGCATGATTTCCTCATCGTGTTCTACAACTACTACTGTGTTGCCCAGCTGCTGCAGTTGTCGGAGTACTTTGATAAGTCGGTCGGTGTCTCTACTGTGCAAACCGATACTTGGCTCATCAAGTATGTATAGTGAGCCCACGAGTGATGATCCAAGTGATGTAGTAAGGTTTATGCGTTGGCTTTCTCCACCTGAAAGAGAATTGCTCTGTCGGTTGAGTGTGAGATAGCCAAGCCCTACTTCTACGATGAAGTTTATTCTATTTTTAATTTCTATGAGCAGGCGTTTTGATACCTCGGTGTCGTGCTCATCAAGTTGCAGATTGTCGAACCATTCTTTTAGGTTGTTGATAGGCATGTCAACAAGTTCGTTGATGTTTCTGTCGGCAATCTTCACCCATGATGCTTCCTTGCGTAGTTTTGTGCCATGGCAATCGGGGCAGCATGTGCGTCCACGATAGCGACTAAGCATAACGCGATATTGTATCTTGTATTGATTTTCCTTGAGCATTTGGAAGAAGGCGTCTATGTTTACCTGTTCGTGTGCATCAAGGTTCTTTTCTGAAGGAAGTCCATGCCAAAGCATGTCTTTCTCTTTTTGTGTGAGTTCAAAATATGGTTTGAAGATAGGGAAGTTGTCTTTTGCTGCTCGACGAATGAATTCCTTGAGCCATATTCCCATTTTTTCTCCATGCCAGCATTGCACGCAACCATCGTACACGCTTAGTGATGTGTTGGGTATGACAAGTTTTTCGTCGATACCTATTACGTGTCCGAAACCTTCGCAAGTGGGGCAGGCTCCAAGTGGTGAGTTGAACGAGAACATATTATCGTTTGGTTCTTCAAACTGTATGCCGTCGGCTTCAAATCGTGTGGAGAATTCAAAAGGCTGATTGCTTGGAAGAATGATAAGTCGGCACTTCCCATCGCCTTCATAGAATGCTGTTTCGGCAGAGTCGATGAGTCGGGATATGCTGTCTTTAGAACCATCGAGCGACATACGTGTGATGACGAGATAAAGTTCTTCGGCATTCATCTCTTTGTGTGACTTGTCTTCGGTTATGTCCTCAATGCGAAGCACATTGCCTTGATAGTATATGCGTGAATAGCCCTCTTGTGAATACATTTCGAGCTGGCGTTCAAGTGTGCGTCCTTCTACGATGTGGAAGGGGGCAAGCAGCATGAACTTTGTTCCCTCGGCAAACGATTGTGCACATTCCACCACATCTTCAGGTGTGTGCTTGCGCACTTCGTTGCCACTTATTGGTGAGTATGTGCGACCAATACGTGCAAAGAGCAATCGGAGATATTCGTATATTTCAGTTGATGTACCAACTGTGGAACGTGGGTTTCTTGAGATAACTTTCTGCTCTATAGCTATTGCAGGTGGTAGTCCTTTTATGAAATCACATTCGGGTTTGCTCATGCGTCCCAGGAACTGTCGTGCATATGCCGAAAGACTTTCTACATAGCGACGCTGACCTTCGGCATATAATGTGTCGAAGGCCAGCGTGCTTTTGCCAGAGCCAGAAACACCAGCTATGACAATCAGTTTGTTTCTTGGGATTTTTAGTGAGATATTTTTCAGGTTGTTAGCCCGAGCTCCTTTCACTTCAATATATCCATCGTCCATAATCAGCCAATAATTGATAATTTAAAAATTAAAAGTTAACAGTCGAGAATGCTTGTCTGTTTTATTTCTTGACAAAATTTCAGTATTAAGCCTTTATTATTCCTTTAAGATGCCTCTAAGATTCGTCTATATTGAATTTTGCCGGCAAGGGAATTATATTTTCTTACAAAAGGCGTTGCTGAAATATAATCTCAACTATTAACTTTTAACGATATGTTATGCTCCGCAGAAGAATAGTACTACTATCTGTGCAGAGAAGATTCTAAGGAACATACTCAATGGGTAAACAGTAGAGTAGCCTACTGCAGGAGCCTCCTTTGAGCAGATGCTGTTTGCATAGGCAAGTGCTGGTGGGTCGGTATATGTTCCTGCTATCATACCCATGATAGTGAAATAGTTGAATTTATATTTCATTCGAGCGATTGTACCTACTATGAGGATTGGGATGATGGTGATGAGGAAACCTGT
>DGRY01000005.1 GCA_002391185.1 Prevotella sp. UBA4376 | reverse complement strand
GGTAATGGTTGTTGCCTATGGTACACAGAAGAAATCTTCTTTCACAGGATCAGCAAAGGTTGTCGGTTCTGGTGAATTGGCAAAAGTTCAGGTAACAAATGCTGTTGATGCTTTGAAGGGACAGGTTGCAGGTGTACAGATTAGTGCTGCGTCAGGTCAGCCAGGTTCTGGCTCATCTGTTCGTGTTCGTGGTATTAGCTCTGTAAATGCAGGTAACGATCCATTGATCGTTCTTGATGGTGTACCTTATGATGGTGATATCAACACAATTACTCCATCAGATATAGAAAATATGACAGTATTGAAGGATGCTGCTTCTACTGCTTTGTATGGTGCTCGTGGTGCTAATGGTGTTATCATGATTACCACAAAGAAAGGTGTAAGCGGTAAGGGCTCGATTACTGTTGACGCAAAGTGGGGTTCTAACTCTCGTGCCGTTCCTGATTATGAAATGGTTACAAGTCCAGCTAAGTATTACGAAATGTGGTATGGTTCTTTGAAGAACTATGCTATGAATACTCTTCAGTATGATGCTGTTGATGCTCATGTGTTTGCTAATGAGAATCTTATCAATGGTGGAAACTATGGTCTTGGTTACAATGTTTATACTGTTCCTGAGAATCAGTTGCTTATAGGATCTAATGGTAAACTGAATCCTAATGCTACTCTTGGTCGTAAGTTTAAATATAATGGAACAGAATATTATATCATACCAGACAATTGGACAGATGCTTCTTTCAAGCATAGTCTTCGTCAGGAATATACTGTTTCTGGTACAGCAGGTAATGATCGTGGAAACTTCTATGCATCTGTAAATTACCTTGATTATCAGGGTATCACAATGAACTCAGACTACAAGCGTTTTAGTGGGCGTTTGAAGGCTGATTACAAGATGAACGACTGGTTGAAACTGTTGGGTAATGTAAGTTTCTCTCATTATACTCAGAATAATACTGGTAATGACGAAGGTAAAAGTGGTTCGTCTGGTAATGTATTCGCAATGACCAAGATTGCTCCAATTTATCCATTGTATATTCGTGATGCAAATGGAAATGTTATATACGATGAGATTAGCAAGATTAATAGCTATGACTATGGTGATGGAAAGATAAATGGTCTTAAGCGTCCTTATCTTGCTCAGTCAAACCCATTGTCTGATCTTCAGTTGGATAAGCATAACCTTATTGGTAATATGTTCAATGGAACACTTGGTGCAGAAGTGATTCTTCCTTATGGATTTAAGTTCACTTCAACAAACAATGCTACTGTTGACGAAACACGTCAGATAGAAACAACTAATCCATACTTTGGTCAATATGCTGGTGAGAACGGTATGTCATATGTTTATCATATGAGATACTTCACTTATGATTTGCAGCAGTTATTAAACTGGTCACAGTCTTTTGGTGATCATACTATTTCTGCTGTACTTGGTCACGATTACTATAATAGAAATTATTCATTACTTTATGGTAATAAGACAAATCAATTTGATATCTCTAACCCAGAGTTGGCAGGTGCAATAAAAGTAGGTAACACAAATTCATATACTCGTGATTATAATACTGAGAGCTTGTTTGTTCGTGCTCTTTATGATTATCAAAACAAGTATCATGGTGAGTTGTCTGTAATGCGTCAGGCTTCTTCAAAATTCCATCCTGATCATCAGTGGGGTACATTCTGGTCTGCAGGTGCCAGCTGGGTTATCTCTAAGGAGAAATGGTTTGATGTTAAGTGGATTGATGAGTTAAGAGCTAAGATCTCTTATGGTGAAACAGGTAACGATAATATTAGTTACAACCTTTTTACAAATCGTTATGACATCAAGAGCTCTAATGGTTCTGTTTCTTTGGTTCCTAAATCAATTCCAGGAAATGAGAATATTACTTGGGAGAAAAATGGTGAATGGAACTTCGGCCTTGTTGGTGATTTCTTTAAAAACCGTTTGAATGTCAACTTAGATTTGTTCACACGTAAGACATCTGATATGCTTTATGCATTGTCTTTGCCTAACTCTTATGGTTATACAAGCTATTATGACAATGTTGGTGATATGGTTAATGAAGGTGTGGAATTGGATGTTAATGGTGAAATCATTCGCTCAAAGGATTTCACATGGTCAGCTAATTTCAATATGACTTATATCAAGAACCATGTTAGCAAGCTTCCAGATGAGAAGAAGACAACTGTTACTGATGGTGAAGCGGGTTATACCTCTGGTCTTTTCTTCGTAAGCGAGGGTAATTCTCTTTATACATTCCGCTTGAAGAAATATGCAGGTGTAGATCATGAAACAGGTCAGGCTCTTTATTATAAGACTGTAACAGATGCTAATGGCGTAGAAACAACAACTACAACAACAAAGAGTAGTGAGGCTTCTTACTATCTTTGTGGTGATGCTCTTTCTCCTGTTTATGGTGGCTTCGGCACAAACTTCACTTTCAAGGGATTTGATTTGTCAGTGAACTTCTCTTATCAGCTTGGTGGTAAAGTATATGATTCTGACTATGCTACTCTTATGAGTGGTAGTCGTGGTACTGCTTTCCATACTGATTTGTTGAGTGCATGGACTGTTGATAATAAGGACTCAAATATTCCTCGTATGCAGTTTGATGATACTGATCATACAGCATCTTCTGATAGATTCCTTATCGGTGCTTCTTACTTGAGTCTTCAGAATATCAATTTTGGTTATACATTGCCAACTAATTTGGTTAAGAAGCTTGGTTTGACTAAGACACGTATCTATGTTACTGCTGATAATGTATGGGTATGGTCAAAGCGTCAGGGCCTTGATCCTCGTCAAACAATGTTTGGTGATGCAAACTATGATTCAGGTTATGGAAATTCTTCTTATGCTCCAGGTATTCGTACTATTTCTGGTGGTATAACATTGACTTTCTAAATTGTAAACCTAAAATAATAAAGCAATGAAGAAATTATATATTAACAAATCTATCCTGTGTGCAGGTTTGATAGCTTTGACATCTTTTTCAAGTTGTATGCAGGATACTGATGTAACAGAATATGCAACTCAGGAGCAGGTAAATAATAGTGCAAATGCTGCCAGCTATCTTTTGTTGGGTGTTCCTGCTTATCTTAATTCAGCTCTTACCGATGTAGAAAATCATTATGAATTTGGTTATGGAGCGATGATGCATATTCGTGACGTAGAAACTGGTGATGCTCCTTATACTTTTAGTGATTATGGAGTATGGTTTGAAAACTGGCTTTGTAATAAGAATATTGGTCAGGACTATTCTGTAGCTCGTTATCCTTGGAAGTACTATTATGCACTCATTCAGAAGGCAAATAATGTAATTGGTGCTTTGGATGAAACAACATCTACAAAAGAGCAGTTAGGTTATCTTGGTGCTGCATATGCCTTCCGTGCTATGGCATATTTGGATATTGCCCCAATGTATGAGTTCTTGCCTAACGAGATAAACTCAACTGGAAAGAATTCTGATGGCAATGACGTTATGGGACTTACAGTACCTATTGTGACTGAAAAGACAACTCTGGAAGAGGCTCGTAACAATCCTCGTGCTGACAAGGCGAAAATGGCAGAATTTATTCTTAGTGATTTGGAAAAAGCTGAGAAGTATGTGCCAAACCTTACTTATGAATCAAAGACTCTTCCTCATCTTGCCGAAGTCTATGGTCTTCAGGCACGTCTTTATATGTGGCAGGAAAACTATACAAAGGCAAAGGAAGCAGCTCGTAAAGCAATCAATACAACAGCGACTTCTCCTATGACAGAGAGCCAGTGTCTTGATACTAAGACAGGTTTCAATACTTTGTCTCCTTGGATGTGGGGCTCACAGCAGACTTCAGAAGACCGTACCGTAACATCTGGTATCATCAACTGGACTTCATTTATGTGCAATGAGCAGGACTTTGGATATGCAAGTGCTGGTGTATCAACAATGATTGATAAGAGTATGTATGATCGTATCAGTAATAGCGATTTCCGTAAACAGGAATTTGTTGCTCCTCAGGGTTCTCCTTTGGCAAGCAAGATAAAATTTGTTAATAAGAAGTATTCAACACTTCCTGCTTATTATTCTTTGAAGTTCCGTCCAAACGAAGGAAATTACTCTACATCAAAAACAGCAGCAGCTGCTGCGTATCCTTTGATGCGTGTTGAGGAAATGTATTTCATAGAAGCTGAGGCTGCTGCTCACGCTAATCCTGTTGAGGGTAAGCAGTTGCTCGAAGACTTTATGAAGAAATATCGTGATGCAGATTATTCTTGCAATGTAAGTTCTAAGGACGATGTTGTTGAGGAAATCGTTTTCCAGAAACGTGTAGAATTGTGGGGTGAAGGTCGTACTTTCTATGATATCAAGCGTTTGAACTATTCTGTAACTCGTGGTTATGAGGGTACAAACTATTATAATACTTCTCGTTTTAACACTAACGGCCGTCCTGCTTGGATGAACTTTGTGTTCCACCGTTCTGAGTCTGAGAATAATACAGCTCTTAAGGGATATAATAACCCAGATCCTTCAAAGTGCTATACTCCTTGGACAGCAAAATAATTCAATTCGTTAATTAAGATAGATTATTGCAATGAAGAATTTCTTGAAATATACATATATGGTAGCTCTTGGAGTGATGGCTCTTGCCTTCACTTCATGTACCAATGATTATGAGTATGATGCTCCATCAGCAACAGGGCAAGGAGGTAACGGCTATCTTTCTGTAGCAAGTTCTACAGATTTGTTCTTTGGTGATAAGGAAGACGCTTCTTTTGTTATTACTGTTCATCGCGTTAACTCTAAAGAAGCAGGTACTATCAAACTTGTATCAAATGATGCAGAGGTTGCACCACAGAATGAAGTTTCTTTTGCTGCTGGTGAAGAGTCAAAAGATGTTACCGTAAAGGTGGCTTGTCCTGCTAACTCTCAGAAAACTGTAACTATTGCAGTTGCTGACGAAGATGCATTCCTTTATGCAACTAACAAAATAAACTATAATATTAACGTTGGTAAGCAGTTTGCTGCTGCTCTTAATTCAGAATTGAATGAGGGTATTTCAAACGTTAATGTATTCCGTTTTAAAACACAGGATGGTGATGCAACATATAAGTATGTTGTTGATCAGCCTTATGACAAGGGCTACTACGTTTCGTTCTCTATTAATTTTGAGAAGAATACTGCTGTGCTTTATAAACAGTATGCTGGTCTATACAATGATGATTATGGACGTATTCAGATGGCACAGACAGCTGGTAGCTATGATCCTGCAACAAAGACTGTAACATTTGCTAATATAAAGTTCTCTTTGCCTGATTCTGGTTATAGTTTTGGAACAGGTACAGAGGTGTTTACTTTTGATGTTGCGCCTGATGCAGAATAATCTTCTGATCAGAATGATTAAGATTTAATCTAATTGATTAAAGAGTAAATCGCGATTTATCGCTAATTATATCGTAAAGAGGATGTGCCAATGGTGCATCCTCTTTTTTGTTGTTAACGTTAAGCTTGAATCATAAAACATATATTTCCTTCCTTTTATCTTTAAATACTTGTAAGTTTCAAAAAAAAATATTTTATTTGTAGCAGAATAATCTGCTTTGATTTAAGCAAAGCTTTGAATTTGATATTTATTGCATTAAACTACCTAAACAACAGTTTAACTATAGAAAGTCGATTATATGGTTGGACGGATTATTATATGTTGTCTGTTTTTTGCCTTGAATGTAGCAGGGCAAGAAGTTAATAGAGATACTGTGCTTATACATGAGAATAAGCATAGCTTGAAGAATCAGCTATGCTTATGCCCGTGTGTCATTGGGTGTAAGATTATAGCGTGTTTATGAGAAGTCATTAATAATTAACTGAACTTTAGCAAGTTCAGAAGATAAAGGAAGTAAAAGGGAGTTATGCCGCTTTCAGCGGCGAAGATAGAGGACAAATGCTTCGCAATTGAAGATTGAAGATTGAAAATTAAGCGCCAAGCGCTTCTTTATCATTTATCATTTGTTATTTATCATTTAGCGAGGCTCTGCTTCGCGTATATCTTCTCCTTCTAACTCCCTATAACTACGGAGCAAGCAGAGCTGATTTACTTTAATAATTAAAAACATATTGGTATGAAAAAGTTTTTTATGACGTTTGTATCGGTGCTTTGTTGCACGATGGCGATGACCATGTTTGTCGCATGTTCAGAAGATGATAATTCTGGAGGTGTTGTACCAGGGGTTGACAGCAGAATTGTTGGCAATTGGTGTTCGAAAGTTACGGGTATGACCTATGCAAAATGGAACTATGGTGATGCTTGGCAGAATACAGAATTCAAAGCTGATGGTACGGGTAGCACTCGTATTTATTATACTGTTGGAAATGATGCTGTGGGATGTGAAAAGATCGACTTTACATATACGGCATCGTCAACAGGTGATCTTGTTATGACACCTAAGGATCGCGAGCAGATGAAGGCAAAATGGCAGCTCGTTGGTGATGAACTTCGATTAGGTGATGGAGAATCTATCAGTTTGAAGTTTGAAAAAACACCCAGCGCTATGGCCAATAAGTTTGATACATGGAGTAAAGATGAGGAGATGTACGAAGTGCCAAAACCTGCAAAGTACACAGTGTTTGTTTATGGCAATGCTGGTGGAGAAATGGATAATGTCATAGAGTTTGGCTTTTGGGAGAGAGTAAAAAAGTACCTTACAGATCACGATAATGTTCGTGTTGTATGCTTGTACAAGTATGGTAAAGATGAGGTGAACGGAGATGTTCACAGCTTCACAGGCAAATATGCTGAGCCAGGTGATATCGTGTGGTTTGAACTTACAGATAAGACCGACCTTAATAAGATTCGTGAAGACGGAATGCAGGCTATTGGTATGGGTGAGGAAGCTAAGAAATTGAAGATTTGCGACCCTAACACACTTCGTATGTTTTTAGAGTTTAGTAGTCTTGCTTGTCCTGCTGATGATTATGTGTTTGCAATATGGGGACATGGTAGTGGCTTTGATCCAATGAGTGATGTGCCAGGAAAATATCAGGTGCTTCAAAGTCGTGGTGTGATGACTGATGAATGGGTTAATGATGAATGGATGGACATGTATGAAATTTATGATGCACTACAGGCTGCAGGAATAGAACGATTGAATACTTTGCTTTTCCACAACTGCTTTATGGGCAATATAGAATCGTTGACTCAGGCAAGAACTTTTGCCGACTACATCATAGCCTCTGGTCATATGCTTAGCAGCGATGGTATTTTGCTTACAGAGTTTGTTAGAGGCTTAGTTGAGACTGGTAATGCAGAAAGTGCAGGTGGACTGATGTTTGAACGCTCAACACCATCATGGCAGAATGGTTATATGGAAGACGCTGAACCTGGAGAGTTTCCTAATGGTGACTATAAGATGATTCGCACCGACAAATTTGATGATATCATCAGTGCCGTAAAGGATTTGTCGGATAGAATTATTGCTCTTTATCCTACCCGGAAAGATGCCATAGATCGCGCTTCTGGAAAGGTTTATCGTTATCATAAATATTCGTATCCGCATGTGTATCCTTTCTTTGATATCGCTGACTATGCTCATAAGCTTGCCCAGGAAACAGGTGATCTTCAATTGGCGTCAATATCAAATGCTATAGACGATGCCTTTGAAGAGGCTATTGTTCATTATCGTGATGTTAACAATAGTAATCAACATCTGAATCATTATACTTTGAGTGTTTGTCTTCTTGATAAAAACTATTATAATTTTGACTATAAGAAAGCAAATCCAGGTATAAACATACTTAGCAACTTCAACGAAGGTTATGAAAAATGTGATTTTCATAAGCTGACAGGATGGGGCAATTGGCTTAAAATAAATGAAAAGATACTTACCACCAATCCGCAGAATGGTAGCGGAGGTCAGTTGGCAGAATAGAGAATTTAATTCTTTACTGACAGAGAGTTTGCTGTCGGACGAAGCTGGTGCAAACAGTCAGGCCAAAGACTTATGTTGGCGATAAGAAAGTGATGCTAAGATCGCAATCTGTAACTCCCTGTCAGTCTGTTGAGGCTGTGTTTAATCTACAAGGAGTAAGAATGCGAGGCAAGTTAGAAACTCTTCCTATAGGAATATATCTTGTGAGATATACTGACGGACGTGTGCGTAAAGTGATGCGCTAACGGAGTATTCTGGCTGCATATTCACCCATGAGTTTATAACCTGTGGCGTTGGGATGCAGCCAGTCACTCTGTAGATTTTTCTGCAGTTGCTCGTTGTCTTTAGGGTCACGTAGCAGTTCATCAAAATCCAGAATACCATCTACGTTCTTAGCCTGTGAGCGTATCCAGTCGTTAACATAGAGGCGTGCTGCTTCGTGGAAGCGTGAATAATAACCTGCCCCCTTGAATGGAGTTATTGTTCCTAAATACACTTTTTTCTTGGCGTCCTGAGCAATCTTGGTCATTTGTTTTATGGCTTGAATAATCTTTTCTGCCACTTGCTCGCTGTTGCCTCTTGCGGCACCAATATCATTGATACCTTCGAAAATAACCACTTTTTCCACTCCATGTTGTTCCATTATGTCACGTTGAAAACGGTTGATGGCTGGCTTGCCAAATCCGCCAGTCAATGCAATGCGGTTGTTGCCTATACCTAAGTTGAGCACTCCGTGTGGGCTTGCTGCTGGCTGTGTTGGGCTTGGGGATGGATTGTTTAATACTTCCGACATCATGTCGGGCCAGCGGTTTTGTGCATTGTCGGTAGATCCCTTGCCGTCAGTGATAGAGTTGCCTATTATTGCTATTGCCTTGTCAAGAGCACTGTTTACTTCTATAGCATCAATATTAAACCAGTGGTTTTCTCTAAAAGCTGTTTTAAAACTTGTTTGGGCGTTGGTTACACCTCGCAAGATATATGTTGTTGTTCGGCTACCCATGTGAACTGTTGGGTTAGCGGGCGCCTTGGTGTAGTTTATAGTTATGGCTACACGTTGAAGAGGTTTTAGATTGAATTTCAAAGCATCGCTCCACACTGCTTTACCTGCTGGGATAGTAACCTTGTATTTCTTTCCGAATTGCAGATATTTGGCAGATTTCTCCACAATGTCGCATGAGTCGAGAGCTGTAGCAATATATACAGAGCGTATCTCTAATGGTTCTGTGCTCAGTTCGTTTGTGAGCTTTAGTCTTATGGCTGAACCACCAATTGACACTTTTACCACTTGGCGCACCGAGCGGTTGGTCATATTGTTATTGTAAGGCATATAGCTTTTTACCACATTCTGTGGGGCTGTTGCCCATGTGCCCACCCAATGCTCTTCGGCTGGCAACACCTTTACTTGGGCTGATGCTGACAATGAAGTCAGTAAAAATGAAAAATAGAACAAGTATTTAATCATATAGATTTTGATATTTAATAATTACTTTTAGCTATCGCAAATAGCTCAGCTTTTAGAATTCAAGAAGTTAAAGAAGATATCGTTTCGCTAAGAAGTTAAAGCCAATACTCCGATAACTACCATTACAAAGGTAGCAATACTGTTTTGAACAACAAAATAAAAAGTTAATTACTGAACTTTCTCAAGTGAATTTATTTGAGATTTTAAAAAGAAGAAAAACAGAGCCTCTCCCATCCCTCCCCAGTAGGGAAGGGAGTACCAAACTACTAAACGTCTAAACCACCAAACCGCCAACTTTGAACTTTGAGTATTAAAGAAAAACCAAGAAAACATCTCAAAAAGGTTTTC
>DGRY01000060.1 GCA_002391185.1 Prevotella sp. UBA4376 | reverse complement strand
ACATAGGGGCGTTAGCCTAAAAATTCTCTAATTCTCTAATTCTTGATAATATTTTAGAGTAAATATTCACTTACGAAACTTCAGTAATGAATATTGAAGAGTTCCTCTGACCAGCGGGAAGAAATGAAGCGCTGTGCGCTTTTATAATATTTATTGTAGAAAGAGTGTTGGCGTTTAACGTCAAAAATGCGGGCATTTATTTTGCAGTCTCCAAAATAATGAGTAACTTTGCAAAGTTTTTATACCACAATGAAACATAAAGATATGAAGAAGTCAGTTCTTGTACTTTTCGTGTTGCCCTTTTTAGTCTTCTTGGGTAGTTACTCAGGAGGAGAATTCATTTCCTATTTCAGTAGTATTGCTCAACATCATTTTGATGATTTGAAAGGCTTTTATGGTGGTGATTTGATGTTGACTCACAACACTACGTTAATGGACATTGCCTTTTGTGGTATCTTAAAACAACAATTAATAATATAAATGAAGAAATGAAGAATAAAAATTGATTTCGCTAAAGAAGTCTTTTTTGTTCTTCATTTTTTTTGTGATATAAGTATAAGGTAAAAGAAATTAAAATATAAGATTAAGTGGAAAAAGCTATTCATGAGGATTGTGGCGTTGCGATGATTCGCCTTCTCAAACCGCTGGAATACTACCAGCAAAAATATGGAACATGGATGTATGGCCTCAATAAGCTGTATCTTTTGATGGAGAAACAGCATAATCGTGGTCAGGAAGGGGCAGGCTTTACCTGTGTGAAATTAAACACCGAGCCTGGAAGAGAGTATATGTTCCGTGAGCGTGCCGAGGGAAGCAATGCTATTCAGGAGATTTTTGGAATTGTTAATGAGGCTTTTAAGGATGTAGATCCAGATAAACTCTCTGATGCAGAGTATGCTGAGAAAATTCTTCCTTATGCAGGCGAGATGTATATGGGACATCTACGCTATTCAACGACAGGAAAGAGCGGCTTGCAGTATGTTCATCCCTTCTTGCGCAGAAACAACTGGAGAGCTAAGAACCTATCGTTCTGCGGAAACTTCAACATGACCAATGTAGAAGAAATTTTCGACAAACTCACTCAACAAGGTCAATGCCCTCGTATATATAGCGACACTTACATCTTGCTCGAACTGATGGGACATCGTCTTGATCGTGAGGTAGAGCGTAATTTCGTTGCTGCCAAGGCAATGGAGCTTGAAAATCTGGAAATCACAAAATATATTGAGAACAATGTAAAGATGAGCAACGTGCTCAAAACTACCATGAAGGATTTTGATGGCGGATATGTTATCTGCGGAATGACTGGTAGCGGCGAGTCGTTTGCCATGCGCGACCCTTGGGGGATTCGTCCTGCATATTATTATAAGGATGATGAGATAGTGGTTCTTGCCAGCGAGCGTCCGGTTATACAAACCACTTTTGAACTTGAAGCAAGTGATATTAAGGAACTTATGCCAGGAACGGCACTTATGGTGAAACGTAATGGCGATTGCTCTATCGAAGAGATTATTCCACAGAAGGGTGATAGTGCTTGCTCTTTTGAGCGTATATATTTCTCTCGTGGCTCTGATACCGATATCTATCGTGAACGCAAACTGTTAGGCGAACAGCTTACACCTCAGGTGTTGAAAGCTGTTGATTACGACTATCAGCATAGTGTGTTCTCTTATATTCCTAATACGGCAGAAGTAGCATACTATGGTTTGCTTAAGGGATTCAAGAACTATATCAACGAACAGAAAATAAAGAAGATAGAGAGTCTGGGACACGTGCCAACACATGAGGAACTTACAGAGATTCTCAATGATTATGTTCGTTCAGAGAAGATTGCATGGAAAGATATCAAACTGAGAACCTTTATTACGGAAGGAAATTCGCGCAATGATCTGGCATCTCACGTGTATGACATCACTTATGGAAGTCTTGAACCCTATGTGGATAATCTGGTAATCATAGACGACTCTATTGTGCGTGGTACAACATTGAAGGAGAGTATTCTCCGTATTATGGATCGTCTGCATCCAAAGAAGATGGTTGTTGTGTCAAGTGCACCACAGATTCGTTACCCCGACTATTATGGAATAGATATGCCTCGTCTTGAAGAGTTCTGCGTGTTCCGTGCAACAATAGAACTTCTAAAGGAACGCAATATGACAGATGTTATAACGCAGACCTATGAGGCTTGTAAGGAAGAACTTAAGAAGCCAAAGACTGAGATGGTTAATGCTGTGCGTAATATCTACAAGGCGTTCACTCCAGAAGAGATTAACGAGAAGATTGTTGAGATGCTTCGCCCAGAAGGTGTTACTACCCCTATAGAACTTGTGTTCCAAAGTATTGATGGATTGCACAAGGCAATTCCTAATCACAAAGGCGATTGGTATTTTACAGGAAAATATCCTACTCCAGGTGGTACCAAGCATTGTAACGAGGCTTTCGTGAACTTTGTTGAGAAGGTATTCAAAAAAAACTAAAAATAATCATAGAACAAATTTAAATATCAAAGAAGGTATAGATGAAGAATGTGACATTAATCTTAAGTGATGGAACCAAGTTTCATGGACAGAGCTTTGGATATGAACAGCCTGTAGCAGGTGAGGTTGTATTCAATACTGCCATGATGGGTTATCCCGAGAGTCTTACTGACCCCTCTTATGCAGGACAGTTGCTCACAATGACATTCCCTTTGGTGGGTAATTATGGTGTGCCACCATTTACCATTGAAAAGAGTGGTATTCCTACATTCATGGAGAGCGACAAGATTTATGCTTCTGCTATTATTGTCAATGACTACACAGAGCAGTATAGCCATTGGAATGCAGTTGAAAGTTTGGGAGACTGGCTGAAGCGTGAGCATGTTCCTGGCATTACAGGTATTGACACCCGTGAGCTTACGAAAGTGTTGCGAGAGCATGGTGTGATGATGGGTAAGATTATCTTTGATGATGAACCAGATAATATTCCTGAGGCACACTATGAGGGCGTGAACTTCGTTGACAAGGTAAGCTGCAAGAACATCATCAAGTATAATGAGGGCGCAGGAAAGAAGGTTGTGCTCGTTGATTGTGGTGTGAAGGCTAATATCATTCGTTGTCTTGTTGAACGTGGAGTAGAGGTTATCCGAGTACCATGGAACTACGACTATACTTCTATGCAATTTGATGGCTTGTTCCTTGCTAATGGTCCTGGTGATCCTGACATGTGTTCTGATGCTGTAGAGATTATTCGCAAGCAGATGAGTCAGTCAACAAAGCCTATCTGTGGTATCTGCATGGGTAATCAGCTGTTGAGCAAGGCTGCGGGTGCAACAATCTATAAATTGAAATACGGTCACCGTGGTCATAATCAACCTGTTCGTCTTGTAGGAACAGAAAAATGTTATATAACCTCTCAGAATCATGGTTATGCTGTTGATGCCAAGACGCTTGGCGCTGATTGGGAGGAACTATTTGTGAATATGAATGATGGTAGTAACGAGGGTATTCGTCATAAGGTGAATCCTTGGTTCTCTTCACAGTTCCATCCTGAAGCATGCTCAGGACCTGTTGATACAGAGTTTATGTTTGACCGTTTCATAGAAACTCTCAAGTAATCTATACCCCGTATATTATAATATTTACTCCCCGTTGGTCTATGACCTTCGGTTCCACATTTTAATTCTTGTCGGATGAAAGATAATAATATAAAGAAAGTGTTGCTCCTTGGTTCTGGAGCATTGAAGATAGGAGAGGCTGGAGAGTTTGACTACTCTGGTTCACAGGCTCTTAAGGCATTGCGTGAAGAGGGTGTTGAAACTGTTCTTATCAATCCTAATATTGCAACAGTACAGACCTCGGAAGGTGTTGCCGATCAGATTTATTTCCTTCCTGTTCAGCCTTATTTCGTAGAGCGTGTTATCCAGAAGGAGAAACCAGATGGTATTCTGCTCTCTTTTGGCGGTCAGACTGCCCTCAACTGTGGAGTGGAACTTCAGCAGAGCGGTATTCTTGATAAGTATAATGTCAAGGTACTTGGAACTCCTGTTGAAGCCATCATGAACACAGAAGATCGTGAGCTCTTCGTAGAGCGTCTGGATGAGATTGACGTAAAGACAATCAAGAGCGAGGCGTGTGAGAATATAGAACAGGCTCGCAAGGCTGCTAAAGAAGTAGGTTATCCTGTTATTGTTCGTGCAGCTTACGCGCTTGGTGGCTTAGGCTCTGGTTTCGCCGATAACGAAGAAGAATTGAATGTTCTTTGTGAGAAGGCATTCTCTTTCTCTCCACAGGTGCTTGTAGAGAAGAGTTTGAAGGGTTGGAAAGAGATAGAGTATGAGGTTGTTCGTGACCGTTACGACAACTGTATTACTGTTTGTAACATGGAGAATTTCGATCCGCTGGGCATTCATACTGGTGAGAGTATTGTTATTGCTCCTTCACAGACTCTTACAAATTCGGAATATCACAAACTTAGAGCTCTTTCTATAAAGATAGTTCGTCATATAGGTATTGTTGGTGAGTGTAACGTGCAGTATGCTTTCGATCCTGAATCAGAAGATTATCGTGTTATCGAGGTAAATGCTCGTTTGAGTCGTTCTTCGGCCTTGGCTTCAAAGGCGACTGGTTATCCGCTTGCTTTTGTTGCTGCAAAGTTGGGAATGGGCTACGGTCTTTTCGAATTGAAAAACTCTGTAACCAAGACCACCTCGGCTTTCTTTGAACCTGCTCTCGACTATGTTGTATGTAAGATTCCACGCTGGGATCTTTCTAAGTTCCGTGGAGTTGACAAAGAACTTGGTTCTTCTATGAAGTCTGTTGGTGAAGTTATGGCAGTAGGTCGTAATTTCGAGGAAGCTATCCAGAAGGGACTTCGTATGATTGGGCAGGGTATGCATGGCTTTGTGGAGAACAAAGAACTTGAGATAGATAATCTTGATGCTGCTCTTCAAGAGCCAACAGATAAACGTGTGTTCGTAATCTCTAAGGCAATGCACAAGGGATACACCGTTGATCAGATTCATGATCTTACCAAGATAGACAAGTGGTTCCTAAACAAACTGAAGCATATCATAGATATTGATGAGAAGCTTAAGAAGTGCAATATCAATACTCTGGAGAAGGAACTTCTTCGTACCGCAAAGGTATATGGTTTCACCGATTTCCAGATTGCTCGCGCTGTAGGACTTGAGGACGAGATGCCTAATATGCACAAGGCGGCAATGGTTGTTCGCAAATTGCGTAAGAACTATGGCATTCTTCCTGTAGTTAAGCAGATAGATACCCTTGCAGCAGAATACCCAGCTCAAACAAATTATCTTTATGTTACTTACAGCGGTGTAAATAGCGATATTACTTTTGAGCGTGATGACCGTTCTATTATCGTATTAGGTTCAGGAGCTTATCGCATTGGATCGTCTGTTGAGTTCGACTGGTGTGGTGTTCAGGCTCTTAACACTATCGGTAAGGCTGGTTATAGAAGTATAATGATCAACTATAACCCAGAGACAGTATCTACTGATTATGATATGTGTGATCGTCTTTATTTTGACGAGCTCACCTTTGAGCGTGTTATGGATATCATAGATATGGAATGTCCTCATGGTGTGATTGTTTCTACTGGTGGTCAGATACCTAACAATCTTGCTATGTATCTTGATGAGCAGAATGTGCCAATACTCGGCACTTCAGCTAAGGATATCGACAATGCCGAGGATCGTGCCAAGTTCTCTGCTATGCTCACCAATAACAAGATTAATCAGCCTGAGTGGAGTGCCCTTACAAGCATGGCTGATATTAATGCCTTTGTAGAGCGAGTAGGATTCCCTGTACTGGTTCGACCATCATACGTGCTCTCGGGAGCAGCTATGAACATCTGTTCTAACGAGGATGAGTTGAAGCGTTTCCTTCAGTTGGCAGCAAATGTGAGTGCGGAGCATCCTGTCGTTGTTAGCAAGTTTATAGAGCATGCTAAGGAAATTGAGTTTGATGCTGTGGCTAAGAATGGTGAGGTTATTGCCTATGCCATCTCTGAACATATTGAATTTGCCGGTGTTCACTCTGGTGACGCAACCATAGAGTTTCCACCACAGAAGTTGTATGTTGAGACTGTTCGCCGCATAAAGCGCGTTAGTCGTCAGATAGCTCAGGCTTTGCACATCAATGGTCCTTTCAACATTCAGTATATGGCTCGTGAGAACGATATTCTCGTTATTGAATGTAACCTGCGTGCTTCACGCTCTTTCCCATTTGTGAGCAAGGTGCTTAAGATTAACCTTATTGAGCTTGCAACGAAGGTTATGCTTGGACTCCCTGTTGAAAAGCCAAAGAAAAATCTCTTCGATCTTGATTATGTTGGTATAAAGGCAAGTCAGTTCTCGTTCAATCGTTTGCAGAAAGCCGATCCTGTGCTTGGTGTAGATATGAGTTCTACCGGTGAGGTAGGCTGTTTGGGTGATGATACTAATCAGGCGCTTCTCAAGAGTATGCTTTCTGTTGGTCATCGTATTCCTAAGAAGAATATAATGCTTTCTACTGGTGGAGCAAAGCAGAAGGCTGAAATGCTTGATGCTGCGAAGCGTTTGAAAGAGAAAGGATATAATCTCTATGCCACAGGTGGAACAAGCAAATATCTTGCTGAGAATGGAGTAGAGAACACTCGTGTTTACTGGCCATCTGAAGAAGGGCAGCAGCCACAGGCTCTTGATTTGCTTCATGAGAAGAAGATTGATATGGTAGTTAACATACCAAAGGATCTTACTCCACATGAGCTTACTAATGGTTATAAGATTCGTCGTGCAGCTATTGATCTTAACGTACCGCTTATTACTAATAGTCGTTTAGCAAGTTCATTCATTAATGCATTTACAACATTATCGCTTGATGATATTGATATAAAAGCATGGGGTGAATATTAATTAGTTGCATATATTTAACTAAAAGGTCTTGTTTTTGTTAACAAACAGAAATAAGACCTTTTTTGTTAACGTTTTATTGTTAAACGTTTAAGATTTTGCTATCTTTGCAACCAAACATTAGAACATGAAGAAAAGAACTATTTGGACAATCGCAATCATCATGGGAATGTCATTCCTTGGTTTGCTCTATCTTCAGCTTAGCTATATTCAGGAAATGGCTGATATGAAGCGAGAGCAGTTTGATGAGTCTGTGAATAGAGCTCTATATCAAGCATCACGTAATCTTGAGCTTAACGAAACTCATAGATTCCTTGAAAAAGATGTGAATGAGACAGAGCGGCGTTCATATAGTGTAGATTCTGTAGGTACTCGTTCTGGACAGCCTAATGATGGCACAATACAACAGTCGCACCAGTATTCTACTGTGGGTAAGGATGGCACAATTTATTCATCTTTTGAATTGAAGACAATAACAACGAAGCCTTCAACGCTTCCTAAAGGTATGATTCTTAAGACGGATAAAAACTCCATTTCAGAGGCAAGTAAGTCTCTTCAAGAGATTGTGAAGAATCGTTATGTTTATCAAAAGGCGTTGTTAGATGAGGTGGTTTATTCTATTCTCTATTCTGCAAGTGACAAGCCTTTGAAGGAGCGTATAAACTTCAAGATGCTTGATAGAGATCTTAATGCCGAATTGATGAACAATGGTATAAATATAAAATATCATTTTCGTGTGTTCACTCAGGATGGACGTGAGGTTTATCGTTGTCCTGATTATACTGATGAAGGAGAGGAAAATACCTATAGTCAGCTTCTTTTCCGCTACGACCCACAGTCAAAGATGGGAGTTGTAAAGGTTCATTTCCCAGATATGAATAGTTATATATTCTCGTCTGTGCGTTTCATGATTCCAAGCATTATCTTCACTTTAGTGTTGTTGATTACCTTCATCTTCACCATTGTTGTGATATTCAGGAGTAAGCGCTATAGTGAAATGAAGAATGACTTCATCAACAATATGACCCATGAACTGAAGACTCCTATAGCCAGCATTTCGCTTGCTGCTCAGATGCTTAATGATAAGAGTGTTGAAAAAAGTACCAATATGATGGCACATCTCGGTGGGGTAATAAACGATGAGTCAAAACGTTTACGTTTCCTTGTTGAGAAAGTTCTTCAGATGAGTATGTATGACCGCAAGAAGGCTGTTTTGAAGAAACGTGAGATTGATCTCAATGAAATGGTTGAGAATATTGGTAATTCATTTACTTTACGCGTGGAACATACAGGTGGTAAGGTGTTTACAGAAATAGAAGCTGTTGATTCAACAATATATGTTGATGACATGCACTTCCAGAATGTAATATTCAATCTTCTTGATAATGCGGTAAAATACCGTAAGCCAGAGCAACCGCTAAATGTGTATATCCGTACGTGGAACGATGGCGATAAGGTTTGTGTGAGCATTCGCGACACAGGACAGGGCATACGCAAGGAGAATGTTAAAAAGATATTTGAGAAGTTCTATCGTGTACATACAGGTAATAAACATGATGTAAAGGGCTTTGGACTTGGACTTGCTTATGTTCGCAAGATGGTTGACCTTCATGATGGTACAATTCATGTGGATAGCGAGTATGGCAAGGGGACAACATTCACCATTAAACTTCCCTTTGTGTAAGGGTGATTAGAATAAGAGAACAAATAATATAATTTAGAATAAGAAGTATTAATCATAAAAACCCTACGATTATGGAAGAAAAACTTAAAATTCTTTTGTGCGAAGACGATGAAAACTTAGGTATGTTGCTTCGCGAGTATCTGCAGGCTAAGGGCTTTTCTGCAACACTTTGTCCTGATGGAGAAGTTGGTTACAAGGAGTTCATGAAGAATAAATATGATATTTGTGTGCTTGATGTGATGATGCCAAAGAAAGACGGATTCACTCTTGCTCAGGAAATTCGTCAGGCTAATGCTGAAATTCCAATTATCTTCCTCACAGCAAAGACTTTGAAGGACGATATCCTTGAAGGTTTTAAGATTGGTGCAGATGATTACATCACCAAGCCTTTCTCTATGGAGGAACTTGTGTTCCGTATTGAGGCTATTCTTCGCCGTGTTCGTGGTAAGAAGAACAAGGAATCTACTCTTTATAACATCGGTAAATTTACTTTCGATACTCAAAAACAGCTTCTTGTTATTGGTGAAAAGCAAACTAAGCTCACCACAAAGGAAAACGAGTTGCTCGCTCTTCTTTGTTCTCATCGCAATGAGATTCTTCAGCGTGATTTCGCTTTGAAGACTATCTGGATTGATGACAACTATTTCAATGCCCGCTCTATGGATGTTTATATCACAAAGTTGCGTAAGCATCTGAAAGATGATGATCAGATTGAAATCATCAATATTCATGGTAAGGGTTACAAACTTATTACACCTGAGGAAGAGGCATAATGAGTATATTTGGATTATTTAGCAAAAAGAAAAAAGAGACGCTCGACAAGGGTTTGGAAAAAACCAAGTCGAGTGTCTTCGATAAGTTGTCTCGAGCTATAGCTGGCAAGACCAAGGTTGATGATGATGTTCTTGATAATCTTGAGGAAGTGCTTATAACAAGTGATGTGGGCGTTGATACAACCTTGAAGATTATTGAGCGTATTGAGGCGCGAGTGGCTCGCGATAAGTATGTTTCTACATCAGAACTTAATGGTATTCTTCGTGATGAGATAGCTTCGCTGTTGGCTGAGAACAATACAGATGATAATGATAATTGGGATTTACCTTCTGATCATAAGCCTTATGTGATTCTTGTTGTAGGTGTGAATGGAGTAGGCAAGACAACTACTATTGGTAAACTTGCTTATCAGTTTAAGAAGGCAGGCAAGAAGGTGTATCTTGGAGCTGCCGACACTTTCCGTGCTGCTGCCGTAGAACAGATTAGCATTTGGGGTGAAAGAGTTGGGGTTTCTGTTGTTAAGCAGCAGATGGGCGCCGACCCAGCAAGTGTGGCTTTTGATACTCTTCAGAGTGCTAAGGCTAATGGTGCGGATGTTGTTCTTATAGATACTGCAGGACGTCTGCACAATAAGGTGGGTCTTATGAATGAGCTCAAGAAGATCAAGGATGTTATGAAGAAGATTCTTCCTGAGGCTCCTGATGAGGTTATGCTTGTTCTTGATGGTTCTACAGGTCAGAATGCCTTTGAACAGGCAAAACAATTCTCTGCAGTTACCAATATCACTTCGCTTGCAATTACAAAACTTGACGGTACTGCCAAGGGTGGTGTTGTTATAGGTATTAGCGATCAGCTCAAGGTTCCTGTAAAGTATATTGGCTTGGGTGAGCAGATGGAAGATTTGCAGCTCTTTAACCGACGTGAATTCGTAGACAGCTTGTTTAATGAAAAAGAATCAGATTGATATTATAACCATGGGTTGTTCGAAGAATCTTGTTGATTCTGAACAGCTCATGCGTAAGTTTGAAAACCAAGGATACGTGTGTGTACATGACAGCGAGAATCCTGAAGGAGAGATTGTTGTTATAAATACGTGCGGTTTTATAGAAACAGCTAAAGAGGAGAGTATCAATACGATACTTGAATTTGTTGAAGCAAAGAAAGAAGGTCGCCTTAATCGTGTTTATGTGATGGGTTGCCTTTCTCAGCGTTATAAGGATGAGCTTGAAGAGAGCATACCAGAGGTTGATAAATTCTATGGAAAATTTAATTATACTCAACTGCTTTCTGACCTTGGACCGGCTGAAGGTTTCAATCCTGACGGTCATACAGCAAAGCGTTTGCAACGAGCTGTAACCACTCCTAAGCATTATGCTTATGTAAAGATTGCTGAAGGGTGTGATCGTCATTGTGCATATTGTGCAATACCTATTATAACAGGTAAGCATATTTCTCGTCCTATGGATGAAATTCTTGATGAGGTGCGCGAACTTGTTGCTGAGGGAGTAAAGGAGTTTCAGGTTATTGCTCAGGAACTCACATATTATGGTGTGGATATTGATGGAAAGCATCATATAACAGAACTTATCAGTCGTATGGCAGATATACCAGGTGTGGAATGGATTCGTCTTCACTACGCTTATCCAAACCAGTTCCCTATGGATTTGCTTGATGTGATGCGTCAGAAACCCAATGTGTGCAATTATCTTGATATTGCTCTTCAGCACATTTCTGACCATATGTTAAGCAGGATGCATCGTCATGTAAGTAAGCAAGAAACGATAGACCTACTAAAAGCTATTCGTGAGCGTGTGCCGGGAATATGTATCCGTACCACGTTGATGGTGGGTTTCCCTGGTGAAACAGAAGGGGATTTCAACGAGCTGATGGATTTTGTTCGAGAGGCTCGTTTCGACCGTATGGGGGCTTTTGCTTATTCAGAAGAAGAGGGCACTTATAGTGCTAAACACTATGAGGATGATGTGCCCGAGGATGTTAAGCAGCAGCGACTTGATGAACTTATGGATTTGCAGCAGGAAATTTCTGCTCAAGTGCAGGCTCAAAAGGTAGGAAACACTATGAAGGTGATTATTGATCGCAAGGAAGGCGAATACTATGTAGGTCGCACAGAGTTTTGCTCGCCAGAGGTTGATCCTGAGGTTCTTATTCCTGTTGCTGAAGGCGAACTTAAGGTAGGAGAATTCTATCAGGTTAACATCAAAAATAGTGACGATTTTGATCTCTATGGCTCTGTTTGTTGATATAGACGGATTATAGACGGAATATAGGGGAATTATAGAGGTATATTACTCCATAATTTATATAAATAAAAATTGAAATATGAACAACAAGGAGTTTATTGCTGAACTCTCACAACGAAGTGGATACACTCAGGCCGATACGCAAAAGTTGGTGAAAACTCTCATTGATAGTATGGCAGATGAGTTCCAGAATGGTGATGGGGTTCAAATATCCGGATTCGGTTCTTTCGAAGTGAAGAAACGAATGGAGCGAGTTGTCGTTAATCCAGGAACAGGAAAACGGCAGCTTGTACCACCAAAGCTTGTGCTTAATTTCAAACCTGTTGCTTCGTTAAAGGCGCAGATAAAGAAAGGAGGTAGCGATGAGTAGTTTAAAGGAACTTTCACGTAGCCTCTCCAGATATGGTCTTAAAGTGAGTGATGCAGAAGAGTTTGCATCTATATTGGTAGATGTTTTGAACGAGGGCTTGCGTACTGATAAGCAGGTGAAAATCAAGGGACTTGGTACGTTTAAGGTAACAAGCGTAAGCGCTCGTGAAAGCGTAAATGTGAACACTGGCGAACGTATAGTTCTTGATGGTCACGACAAAATCTCTTTTACTCCAGATGCAACTATGCGAGATATTGTTAATGCTCCTTTTGCTCAGTTTGAAACGGTAAATATAGAGGATGATGCTGATATCTCGAAACTAGAAGAGTCGGTGGGTGTGGGAGATGCATCTGTTGATGAAAAGTATGAGGCTGTTTCTGTGGATGATAAAACTGTAAAGGGTGAAGCGCAACCTTCTGTTGTAGAAGATAAACCAACTAAGGAGGTTGTTGTTGATTCTGCTGAAGAGCAAGTTGATGAGCAGGCTGCTAAACCTATTTTGGGGTCGGCTGATGAACAGTCTTTAAAAACTGTTGTTGAAGCGGTTGCAGAAACAGCAGATGAACAATCTTCAAAATCTGTTGAGGTACCAGTTGTAGATACTTCTGTAGAACAGAATTTCCAGCCAGTTGCTGAGCCTGTTGTTGATAAGGAGATTAAGGAGGAAGCAAAAGTTGATTCCTTAGTTCGTGTGGTTGATAGGGTAGATGCAAAAGCTTCTGATGAGAAACAGGAGAAGCGTTCATACCTTGTTCCTGTTCTTTTCTCAATAATTATATTTATTCTTTTGGGCGGAGGCTTCGCTATTTATCACCTTGTAGGTGAACTTAATAGAAGTAATGAGCGACTTGATAGTTTGATTATTCAGATGAATTCAAACAAACAGGCAATCAAATCAACGGCTCAACTTGACACTCTTGGAGAAGAATCGAATGATAATGCTGATAATGTAAATACTAATGAGATTCTTGCCGAGCAAGCTAAGGCTCAGAAAGCTGCCGAGGAGAAGGCACGCAAGGCTGCTGCTGCCGAAGCTGCAAAGCAAAGAACCGCTGCTCAGGAAACAAAACAACATGCACCAAAGACAAAGGTTGTTTCAGAGGAGCCGATTAGCGAACGACCAGAGAAACTCTCGCTTCTTGAGAAGGCAAAGATCAAGGCTGCAGCTTTGAAACGAGCAACTCAAAAGGGAATCAACAGCGGTAAGCAAAAGGTGAATGATGTGAAGGAATCTCTTGTTGGAGAGCACGATAAGTATGCTGTCGCAAACAACTATGATGCCCGCGTACGTACGGGAGCTTATAAGATAGTTGGTGTTTCTCATATAGTTAAGGTTAAGCCTGGACAAACGCTATCAAGCATTTCTCGCACCTATCTTGGACCAGGTATGGAGTGCTATCTTGAAGCTGTAAATGGTTCAAGTTCCTTCAAAGAGGGTCAGGTGGTTAAGATTCCAGAGCTAAAACTTAAGAAGAAGTAAACAACTCTTAAAATGTGTTGTGTGCGCACACAAAAACATGATTTAAATCAAGTTTTTACTAAAAATACATTAAATAAATCGTAATTGTTTGCGCACACAGAAATTTATTCATACCTTTGCAAACGTAATCAGAACGGTAAATGATTTTAAGTCTCCGTTCATGATTTATTATAAAAATGATTGTTTAGGTTAGTAGTAATAATAGATTTAGGTTTTTAGTTATTAGGTTTTAAGATTGTTTAGGAAATAGGTTTTAGTTTAAGGTAAATACAAGATTGTTAAGGATTGGATAACAAAACGTGCGAGTCGTCGCACACTCTTTTGAAAATAGAATTTCACAAGATAAAAGGACTGTAGAGTAGTGATATTCTGCAGTTTTTTTATGCCCTAAAAGAAAACTCGCTTCATTCCTCTTTGCCTTTTGATAAAAAGCAAATGCATGGGGGAGATTCTAAATGCTAAAAGATAAATGATTATGAGAAAAAGTTAAATGTGAATTAAGAGTAGAAAGCTGATGAAATGAATAATGTTTTACAAAATGTAGTTGCTTCATCTCGAAGGCATCCTATGAGCATCCAAAAGGAATCTCGAAAGTGGATAATTAAAAAAAACTTTATGTTTTGCAATTTTATAGTTCCGATTTAGATTTTTCCAGGATAGATATGGTTGAATGGCTTAAATTTGATGCAGGAATATGTAATATTTTAATTTTATTATTTTGGTTATTCGGAATAAATACGTATATTTGCATTATAATTGACTTGTAGTGGCTTATCCGCATTATTAATGTTAGTGAGTAAGTATAAATTATTGATATATTTTTTACCAATTATAGTCCTTTCTTCATGTGAAGGTGTAATGAGTGACGTATTGGTAGAGCCTGAAACTTCTCAAAGTCAGGTTCTATCGTTTGATACCTATGTGGAGAAGAACAATGTTGGGCGTACCATGAAATCACCAGATAATTTTTTTTCTTCGCGCGCGGGAAATAGTATTAACAACAACCCTTATCAAGACAACGATTTGTTCTATGGAAGTATAGACAATATCGTAAAACTAAGGGAAGCGGGCTTTGGCGTGTTTGCTTACTACACCAATAACAACGATTATGTATCTGGGCAATACAAACCTAACTTTATGTGGAATACGGGAATGTATTGGAATGGTGATGATATGGAGAAAAATTCGGCAGGGCAGACTCCTTTATGGTTGTATGAGCCTGTGAAGTTTTGGCCTAATGAAGTGGGAGATAACTCTGGAAGTTCTGAGAAGGACAAGGTAACTTTCTTTGCTTATGCCCCTTATTGCAAAAAGAGTATGCTCAGGGGAGAAACTTCTGGAGGGAAAATAAGCACAGGTAATACTGATGGTATCATGAGTATTACAGCAAATAATTCGCAAACAGATCCTAAGATATGTTATCGCGTGCCTCAAATAGTTACAGAGTCAATAGATTTGTTATGGGGAGTGTGCCCTTCTGACGGAAGTTATACAGATGCCAACGAAGATGTGATTTCTTTGCGAGGTGGTTATCCAAACATGAATTTCTCTAAGCAGAAAACCAATCAGAACGTGATGTTCAAGTTTAAGCATGCTCTTAGTCGTTTTAATGCAACTATAACTGGCGATTTTGATCAGGATGCAGGGAGTGGAAAGACCATGATAACCCTTAAAAGTGTAAAAGTAAGGATGCGCTTGCCTCGTGAAGCGGTGCTAAACCTTAACAACATATATTACAATCAGCCTAATTGGGAGACTGACAGTTATGTGTATGATGATCCTGATGAATTGATGTCGGAGGAAATGATCAGCTACGAAGCCGATATTTCAAAAGATATAGCATATGTTGACTATGGGGCTAATCCTGACCTATGGACAACTGTTTTTAATGGCGGATTGGGTGGTGTACGTAGTGGAGTAACCAAGCCTTTGCTCAAGACTAAGCTTAATGACAATATTGGGCAGGACGCCTATTACACGGTTATTCCCAATACCGACGATGCTGTTACAAATACTCTGATAACGATTACTGTTGTATATAACACAACAACAGTTGATCCGCGTCTTGTTACAACAGGAGGTTATTTCAGTAATGACCAAACTGTTACGGCATCATATGCAATGAGTAAGGTTAGAGCTGGTAAAGCCTATACGCTTAACATCACGTTAACTCGCAAAGGGATGTCGTTTGACGTAAGCTCAGAAGATTGGGCAGACCCAATAGTTTTTTCTACAGGTATAGACTCGTGGAAAGATAGGGAAGAGAATATCGACCTTGATGAAGAAATAGAATAATAATTATCAAAAGAAGAAATTAATAAATGAAGAAACGAATAAACCGATATGGCAAGGGCGTTATGCTGACACTTTTGGTGAGTGTTGGTACAATGTTTGTTGGTTGTTCTGATGAACTCTTCGATGAAAGTGAAGGTAAGCAGAGTTTCATTCGTTTCAATGTTTCAACAACCCAAATGGAGGAAAGCCGTGGTTGTTCGAGGAGTATAGCTTCGGAGGCGGGGGATAATGCTGTTCTTGTTGCAGAAGGAAAGCTTGAAGAAAAGCCCCTTTATGTGCACGAGGAAAAAATGGGTTGTATTAGCGCTCATAACAACATTAAAAAAGCGAAGTCTCGTGGTTCTTTTGTCACAGATGACAATTTCTTCAGCAAGTTTCGCGTTATGGGTAAAGATAATAACGAGAACGATTTACTTGGAGGTTGGCAAACAATATCAGAAATAAGCAATTGGCAGAGTATTTCTGCTTGGCCTAAGGATGCAGAAAATATGTGTTTTTGGGCTTATGCGGCTCCTGATGAAGCTATAGCTAATAATGTAGTATCTGCCGACACAGAATCAAGCTACTATTGGCAACCATCTATAAATTATATCCCCCCATTGGATGTTGATCAACAAGTAGATTTATTGTATGCACAATCTCATTTGTATCGAGGAAATTCCTACGAAACAGTTGATTTACAGTTTGAACATATTACTTCGGCGATACGTTTTGCTGTTGACCAGTTGCCTGCGGGTACAGTTATCGAGGAAGTGAAACTTAGTAATATCAAGTCAAGTGCGTGGTATAACAAGGGTTATGAAGATCGTGAAGAAGCCTATCAGGGTTGGACAGCTAATGGATGGACCGAGGGAGGCGTATATCATCAGAATCTAAAAGACTATACAATCACTCCTAACTATACTGTTCAGGCTTCCGAGGCAAACAATTTTATTGATGGCGGTAAAATAATGTTCATGATTCCGCAACAGTTGCGCGACGATGCAAAGATTACTGTTAAGATGCGAACTGCAGGTGGAGTTGAGAAAGTATTGACGACCAGTCTTAGAGGTAAAGCATGGCTCAAAGGATATACTATGACCTACAAGTTGTCGGCTTCTGCTATAACTACTACATATACGCTAACTGTTGATCCTTCTATTGCATATATAGGAATTCATGGTGATTATTTCTATTTTAAGGTATATAGCTATTCGGCATCATATGAAAATGCAGAGAGAGTAGCTCAGCCTTACACGATAGACTATTCTTTAGATAATGGACAATCATGGTTAAATATCACGAATTACGTAGGGGCAGATTACGGAAGTCCAACAACAGGTGAAACCCGTGGAGTTTATATCTCTCCTCAAGAGCGAGTTGTTGGAGGCTCTCATGCAGCTATAATGCGCAGTAGAGAATATCTCACTCGCTATGGTGGCGCCTGGGATTTGTCAAGTGAAGATTATTATGCACCAGGAAAGTGGACAGAGGGACAGAGCCACACATGGAGCACAGCCAATTGTTATGTGATATATAATCCAGGACATTACTGTTTTCCTATGGTGTATGGAAATTCTTTATTAAGAGGTAATGTTAATCAAGTGGCATATTCACCAAATACTACTGGTAGTGGTGTGTTAAAGAACTTCCAAAATTATCGTGGAAACTCAATTGCCGATCTCAGTATAAAAACAGATATTGAGAGCGCACATAATTATGGAGTTAAAATAAAAGAAGCAAAATTAATATGGGAAGACCATCCTGGACTTGTTACTGATGTTGGAATCTCACCTGATAGTCTGTATATTGAATTTAAGTCACCCCAAGCTACAATCCAACCAGGAAATGCCGTTATAGGATTGTTTGATTCAAATAATAAATGTGTGTGGAGCTGGCATATGTGGTTTACAGACGAAGACATTTATACCACCACACGTGTAGAAAACCAATATGGAAGTCAAGACTTTATGAACTTTAATCTTGGCTGGTTTGCAGTTGATGACACATTCGACTATTGGAAAGAGCGAGATATAATCTTTAGAATAACGCAAACAGCAAGTCATAAAGAAGCACGAGTTGTTGTGCATCAATTACGCTCTGTACTTGGACAGGCTGGATATAATACATATTATCAATGGGGACGTAAAGATCCGATGCCTTCTGCTTATGGTGGGTTTATACCAGCACCAGGATATGGCTTTGAAGAGCATGAAAATGCAAGTCAGAATTTGCGAAATCAAGGAATTCGCAGAGGAATTATATATCCAAACTTTATTTTTAAAGGTCATGGTCGAGATTGGGTTTCTGAAACAGAGCACTATAGTAACCTATGGAATGGTGCAGCCACAGGCAACGAGACAAGCGTAAGCAATAACAGAGTGCAGAAAACCATCTACGACCCTTGTCCACGTGGTTTCGTTATGCCTCCTTCAGCTGCGTTCACGGGTATGACTCTCGATGGTGTTCAAACATCCGAAAAGACACAATGGAATGTGGTGTTCAATATCGTAACACAGAATTCATACGGATTCTATAATGGATGGTTTATGTATGCTCGTAAGATGCCGTCGGCAGGTAATACCGACGATCTGCAAGTAGGTCAGACATATATTTATCTGCCAGCAACGGGCTATCGTTCACCATATAATAGCGATGGAATAAGTTCCTATGATATTTCAGTAAAGAACAACAATACCGAAGGTTCATATTGGACAGCAGGTCCATATATCTATAACAGTTCTCTGTATAGAGGCTTTGGCTTGTGGTTTAAGTATGCCGGAGAACAAGATAAGAATATATGGCCTGCGGCAAATGACTATCATTCAGAAAGAGCTGTAGCAAGAAGTGTTAGACCTGTAAAAGAATAGAATTATGAGTAGAACACAACTACATATTGTTTTCGTTTTAGGCTGCATCCTGATGTTTACGGGATGTAGTCAAAATAATGATGTAGTTGATACAAATCAATGTCCAATTCTGTTTGGAGCCATTAAGGCAGCAGAAAAAGAAGAACCTGAGATAAATGGTGCAAAGAGCAGAGCAAACACAGACTATTATATTGATGGAAAAGAAAAAATAACATTTTCTGAGGGACAACAGTTAGGCGTCTTTGCTATGCATCATGGAAATATCCCATGGAGTGGATATCAGTTTCACACTCCGAACTTTATGTTTAATCAGCCATTGATAGTTGGTGAGCCTACAGATAATGCCCGTACGGTAAGTATTAGTTATTCACCTTTGCGTTATTGGACTAATGAAACAGATTATTTCTCGTTTTATTGTTATTACCCTTGGAACGATATGACTGTAGCGTCTCCAACTCATGGAATAAACTTTGATTACACAAGTGAGGAAACGCAAGCCAAAGGATTGAAATTTGTGGTAAAAGACAATCCTGAAGATCAGATTGACTTTATGGTTGGAGATGCAATTATAAATGTTCGTCAGATGGATTTGAAGAATACTAATGGACAAATAAAATTCAGACTTCATCATGCTCTTGCCATGGTACTCTTTAATGCGGATTGTAATGCAGGCAATGTAACCATTGAGGCTGCAACTCTTTCGGGAGTGTACAATACAGGATATTGTCTTGCAACAAAAGATAGTAATGGTTATAATACAATACAATGGACTATTGAAGGTAGTCCTGTTGAATATAACATAAAGAATTATATTAAAGAGCGATTGGCAAACAATCAAGAACGTTATATGCTTCTTATTCCACAGGAAGTGACAGAGGCTATGATTCTATCTATTTCTTATAGAGTGGATGGAGGAACAATAATAAATAAAACGTACCATCTAAACAATAGTATAAATATTACTCAATGGGTTGCTGGAAAACAGCACACATATAATTTGCATCTAAGCGCAGAATGAAATGGAATAAATATCATATATTATTGCTGATGAATATGTTTGTAGCATGTTCTGAAGGTGGTAGTCTGGAAGATAATACTCTTTCAGAGAACATACCTATTGAGTTGGGGGCCTATGCCAGTAAATACAGCGATACACGTGCAGGAGGAACAATTGGAAATAATGATTTGGCTGCTTTAGCACAGAATGGAGGATTCGGAGTATATTCCTATTTCTTGAAGAACCAGGAGTTTATGATTAACCAGCAGGTTACAGCTGTAACAAGAGATTTGGAAGGTGGAGGAAAAGAGATAACTGGTTGGACCTATTCGCCAATGAAGTATTGGCCTAATAATCCTTCCTCAACATTAGACTTCTTTGCTTATGCCCCATATGCAAGGCCCGCAGCGAATGAAACTTCGGGAATAATATCTGTTGACGATGCTAATCATATTCCTATTGTGAGCTATCAGCTTGATCAATATGGTAAGAATGTGGACCTAATGTGGGGTACAAATGGGGATACTTCAGGTGCAAAGAACGTGTTTACAGATATGGCAAAACCATCAGTAAACCAAAAAATAGAATTTAAGTTCAAACATACACTTGCAAAGATTGGAGGAGCAGCTCTTAATGGGAATGATACTGGAGGTTTAACGATCCAGCTTGATGTTGATAATAATGGAAACATCACAGGAGGAAAGAAACCTGCAAGTACAAAGGTTACTGTAAGTAAGATAGTTATCAAGGTACTTGGTACGAAAGACGCTCTTGATGCTAATACTATAGACAGAGAACTGCCTATAAAAGGCGATTTTAATCTTACTACTGGCGTGTGGAGTAACTATACCCGCAATAACATCACTCTTTTTTATCCTGTGCAGACAATAACCAAGACCGGACTTGAGAGTAATGCACATGGAAAACTTAATAGCAATATTGTAGAACCAGGTGTAGGTACTGCCGTTAGCTGGGAAGATATTCCAGAAGGTGTTACGGAAACAGCTCAGAATGTCTTTGAAGAAGAATTTACACAGATGTTGCTTTTGCCAGGAGAAGAGAAATATCCTGTGATAGAAGCAGAGATAGATTATGTCGTTCGCACTAAGGACGAAGACTTGGAATTAGGCTATACAGAAATTACGCATCATATAACTAAGGAAGCCGTGATACCAGCGTTCCCACAAATGGCAAAACGTTATAATCTGCGGCTTCATATAGGTGTTGGCACTATTAAGTTTGATGCTTCTGATGCAGATGATTGGAACCTTGGTCAGGGCACGTTCTATTTTGATAAGACCAGTCAGACAGAACGTCCAGGTCCAGGTATAGAGGAGGATAATCCTTCTGGTGATGATCTGAAATATTTGTCTAAGAAAGACAATTCATTATGGTTTGAATGGTAAGATAAGAAAGAATGAAGATAAAAACATTAACATATAGGCTCTTTTTAATAATTCAACTTGCATTGATGAGTTGGACTGCAAATGCTCAGGATTTGCAGATACGTCTTGTATATAATGGAACAACATATAACGATGCTTCGTTGGCAATCACAAGTAGAGTAGATAATGATGAGGTTATTCATCCTGTTGCTCAGGTGTATGATTTGACTAACAGCAAATATGTTACTAATCAGTTTTATCTGAACTATTATATTAAGAATGGTAATAATGCACCTGAATATTTTACCGAGGATAATCGTGAAAAAAATCAGAGTGTTTATACAAACAGTAAGATAGCTCGTTTGTATGGTATGTATGAGTGTGGAAACTATTCTGGTACTGATACGGTAATGATAGTTGCGACACCTATTACAGAAGGAGTTTACTCTACTGTAACTACACATTATACTGTTACTTTGCAAACAAAAACGGCATCTTTTTTAGTTAAGCCAGGTAATGAGATGAATGTGTGGAAGAACTTTATTTATGATCTTCCAAGTGTAAGTGTTTTTGAAGATGAGACACAATTGAATGCAATTACAGAATATTATGATATATCATATGACCATACAAATGGTTTATGTGCCGTAACAGAAAGTGATTTTCCACTAGGCTATGGTGGCGGCTCCTTAATAAATAATCTTCGTAAGATAATAGGTGATGCAGGCTCCGAGCAATATATAACTATCCATTGCAGACCTAAGGTTATAGATGAAATTGATTATTCAAAGGTTTATCCTGCAAACGATATTGTGGTACCTGTAAATATTACAGAACGAACATCAACAGAGCCTGTTAAGACGAAACTTTTTTGGTGGATGGATAACCGACAGGTTGAACTTGAACTTGCTGATAGTGCAAATTTCTATTTGCCCAAACCTTTGATATACGATGAGTTAGGTAATAATATTACCGATTTGTTTAAGTATAATTACGTAATTGAAGATTATGGGGGTACTGGTAATACATCCATGTGGACAGATAATAATGGTGTGTGGGGAACATGGGAGATGCATGCAGGAACACAACAGGCAGGAATTGTAAAAGTGAGCGTTACTAATACTCAAATGAGTTCCGGTGGTGACTATGTATATGCTCCAAATGATTATGTTATTGGTGATAGAACAGTAAGCTATAGTCAGATTACTGATACTTGTTTTGTTTATGTTCGTAAGAAACAGCTAACAATAAAGATAGATCCTGTTAATGCAAATATTCCTGAAGGAGTTGAATTAAATCGTGAAACGTGGAAGGTACCTACTATTACAGCATATTATGGAGGCAAGGATTATACCAATGGTTGTCAGTTGCTTATTGGTATTCCTACAGATGCAACTCTAACTGGTGTGAACGCATCGGTGCAGGGAACTTATACTGATCCAAAGACAGGAGTAGAATACAACTTATATGATGCAAGGTATTCCTTTCCTAATGAGTCATGGGCAACATGGAGCATAAGACTTACGAGTGAACATAATAATTTTGTTTTTATTGCTCGAAACTGGGATAGTGCTCACTGGTCAGAAGGTGCTGTGGCTACATATACAGTTAATCCTATAGACAAGATAGAGCCTTCTATACAATTCTCTGATGAACTTGTTACAGCAACAATATTTGATAGAATGGGCGCGGTGATGAATTCCATTCTACAGCCAGAGTTAACTATTACGAATTCATATGGTAGAGATATCAGTCATTATTATAATGCTCCAGTGTATTCCATAACAGCAGAGGATGGTTCTACAACGAATCTTCCTTTCTCAATTAATGAAAGTGGCAAGGTTAGTTTCGTAGGGAATGCTGTTCCGGATGTAAAGACATATATTGTATCTGCTTATGCGACAGCTAAAGATGCTACATATTACAAAAATACAGCTGTTACTTCATATCGTATTGTTGTGAAGGTAAACAAGTTTGCATATACAATAGTAACAACATCTAATTCATATGATGATGAGGGTTATGTAGATGATATTAGCAATCTTGTTAACCGTCAGTTGGGCTTCATGCATTTTACATCACCAGGAGAGATGGAGGCTGGTACACAGATTAGTGGTGTTCCTGGTGTGAACATACAGTTTGGTATGCCAGGCGATAACAGCTGGACCGTTGCACAAGCCGATATATATCATTGTGTAAGCTATGGCGACCCAGTTGTTATTGGTGAAGATAATATTCCTGTAAGTGGTACATTCTATAAGTTCATGCCTTATACCAATGGATTCCTTTCCCTTTTCATTAATTGGGAGGCAGGCGAGAAGTATGCTCTTTATGGAGTTGAGAACGGAAAGATAGTAACTGGATATCAGATTTTGGGTGATGGCTCTTATGATGGTAAGGTGTTCCCTTATCCAATGATTGCTGGTAGAACGTATTACCTTATTAATCTTGGTGGTTCTGAGGGTACTAACGCACCTATCCGTATGTATGGTTTCAACTATTATCCTGCATATGTGCTTACTGATGCCGACATGAAAGCGTCAAAACAGAGTACTACTTTCGTAAATGGTTATACTGGTACAGTATCATATCTGTTAAGACAGCCATCTCGTCTTGTTTCGTTTGATACAGATTTAGGTAATGAAGGTATTTCTGTGTCAGAAATTAACAGCCATTTGGAACTTAATACAAAGACAGGAGAAGTTATTGCTAGAAAGCGTACATCTGATTTAGATAATTCGGATCATCGTATTCAGATTACTGCTTCGGTTAAGAACGAGGAAAAGGGTGATGCTGTCGTAAAGCGTCCTTTTATTCGTGTCTTTATAACGGATATTCCTACGTATATGGTTAAAGATGGTGAGACACCTATTGTTGGTCAGAAAGTATCAACAACCAATATTCGTACGAATATCACTATGACATACGGCGGATGGATGGATGGTAGTGGTCCATACATGAAGAGTAATAAAGCTGCGGATATTACTGATTATTGGAAGATTGCTAAGACCGATACTGTTGGTCAGAATGGTATGGCTATTGATGGATTCCGTTATGCTTCACAAGGCGGTCAAAACCCTTTGGATGAGAATGGATGTAGTTATAATGCAACTATTTCTAATGGTAATCATTCTTCGTATGAACTGCCTTGTCGTGGTACATATTTGAAGTTTGAACCTGAAGAGAGTGGTACGCTTATTGCTTATGTGCTTCAGAATGGTGCTTGCGACTATGATGGTAATATTAAGAATATTAAGAGTAAATTTCAGTTGAAATGGCGACCGTTATTCATTACTGATGAGACGGGAAATCCTGTGGAACTTGATAACCATTGGGCTACAGGTATGGAAAACCTCTTGCCGTCAACATCTACAGCAGGTGAGGCTAACGACCATTATGGCGCTTATACAGAGTGTAATTATCGTGTTATGATGAACGATACCGAGGCTTTGAACTATCTTGTAGATGAATATAATATTACAGATGGCGCTTCGTATATAGAGGATGACAAGGTATATACCTATGATTTCAGAAATACATCTTTTGACTGGAGTAAGTTTACTGTCTCTAATGACACTAACGGAACGCTGAAGGAAAAATATATTCAACGTATTATGGATGTGTGGAGTGGCTATAACTCAGCAGAATCGCCTCAAGAAGCTGTTATTGCTATTAAAGACGAGGATAATCCTGAAAAAGATAAATGTTATGTCCTCGTATCTAAAGCTTATGTTCGTTATTCGTTTCAGGTAAAAGCGGGCAAAACTTATTATATCTGGTGTAGTAATTCTAAACTATCGTTGAGTGGCTTCTCTTTCGTACCTACAAGTTATAATAGAGAAGATTATTCACCAGAGGATGCTTTGGCGGATAATCCAACAGTTACTATGACTGATGATATGGTGGGTTATTCTCCCAATGATCAGAATAGTTTTGCCAAGGTTGTTGCTGAAGCTTTTAATATTAATGAGCCGAGAGCTTTGAATACTTATTCGGACTTTAATGTTTTGTTACAAAGAAAATTTGGTAAAGACAAGTGGACAAGTATATGTTTACCATTTTCTATAAGTGAGAGTAAGTTCAAGAAACTTTTTGGAAATGATGCCGTAATTCTCACTTATGATAAGGTGAAGGATGGAGTGGTTCATTTCATTCAGCATGCTTACAGAATGATTGAAGCCTCTCGACCTTATTTTATAAAGCCAAGTATAGAGATGCCAGAGAGTCTTATGGTGAATAATGTTACAATGGAGAAAGATTTCATTGAAGTAAATGAGGTTAATTCAAAGTATGGTAATTTATATATTGATACTAATAACCAGCTTAATGTCGTGTATGATAATCTAAGAGCTAATGATTATCTATGTAAGGGAACATTCAAAAGTTATAGAGCACCTCAGGGCTCCTATCTCATGGCGGGTTCAAAACTTTATGAAACGGTGTCAGAATTTACAGTACCTCCTTTCCGAGCACTACTCGAAGCAAATTCTAATCTTGCCAAACGAATAACTGGTTTTGCTTTAAGTAAACCAGATGGTCTTGCTAATACAAATGATCTTGTAGCTGATGAGATATTTGATGGTATAGAGCAATTATTTGATAATAAGGATGATAATAATTTTGGTGAGCTAAGTGGTATATATAATATACTTGGTCAGAAAGTTGGAGTTACTGATGCTGATTTTCGAAAGCTACCTCGTGGTATATACATTGTAAATGGTAAGAAAATAATAAAATGAAAATTATAAGGAAAGTAAATCATACATATTTATATAAGGTGAAGATACTGCTTGTGTTTGGGCTGTGTCTTTTCCTTATGTCGTGTGGTGAGGAATCTTTCCTTGATCGTCGTGAGATGTATAGTATTGATAATCTGGATGCACGTGTGAAGATTATATTAGATTGGGAGGAGTATTTTGGTGAGATCCCGTCTGGTATGTCGCTCTATACCTATAATAAGAAACAGGGCACCAGGGTTGAGATATCAAATAGTGTACGGAGTCGTGAAATATTGCGTAAGGAAGGAAAGTATTCTTTATTGGTATACAATCTTACTCCAGGTGAATTTGGGTCGCTTGAATTCCACGATATGAATAATATTGATAGTGCTTATGTCCAGCTTACTCCTATACAACAATATAAAAATAAAAAAGGCTGGGACGAGGGAGTTGTTTATCAGCGTGAGCCTGAGAGTTTAGGTGTTGTTCGAGATGAAATAGAGATTACTCAAGAAATGGTAGCTTCTACCTATATGCAGCGATATAAGAATTTTTATGCAGGTATAGAACGTGATACGGCAGTATATGAATTTTTCGAGAGTCCTAAAAGAGTAGGTATTCCTCTTGAAGTTCGTGTGCGTGTATTAGGCATTAACAATATGCGATCTGTAATTGGGAGTATAGACCAATTTGCTAATGGATGGTATTTGGGACAAGGACATGCCACTTCTGGAGAAGGTGTTCATTTGCTTGATAATTTCAAGGTAGAACTTGATTCTCCTAATTCCAAAGATGGATGGATTGTTGCTAATATTTCAACCTTTGGGTTGCCATGGGAGAAACAAACTGCTGAAGAAAGAGATTCCACATCCAATCGTTTATCGCTCTATTTCACATTAAGAAATGGTGAACCTATTATTTTCACCTATAATGTAGGTGATCTTCTGCATTATGTGGAAGTTGAAAATAGAGGTATAGAAGTTACTGGAGAGGTAACTCTTGAATTGTTATTAGTTATTTCTCCGGACACCTCTAATCGTGTGGTAAGTCCTTCTCTTCCTGATGTTACAGGTGGAGATTCAGATACTAATGCAAGTGGTTTTACTGCTGAAGTTGATGATTGGGAAGATGGAGGATCTGTAGATGTTGGACTGTAAATACTGCTAAAAAATGAAATTATTTGCGCATAATGAAGAAACTAATGCGCAAATAATTGTTGTATATTCGATTTTTTACATTATCTTTGCATATGAAACCATGATTAGTTGGTCTTAATGATCAACCAACTTAATATAAATGCAATGAAAAAATTAAGCCAAATAATACTTATGGTTCAGATGAAATTATCTGATGTAAACTATAGTAATAAGTGTAAGCCTCTGTGAAAATTCTAACTATCATTTATCCGCAATTCTAAAACTAAAGCCGTCTCGGCAGAATGCCGGGGCGGCTCTCTAAAGAAAGTGTTAAACTGAAAAAACCGAATAATACATATCTATTAACTTAAAATCTTAAAGGAATGAAACAACGAAAATCTTCAGATTCACGCTCGCGTGTACTCTTTTACGCTGCGGCTCTAACAGTTTTCTCATTCTTATCTCCGTTGACCATGAAAGCGGAAAACGCTCCACATGTGAATGTGGTTCAGCAAACGGGATTAAAGGTATCGGGAGTTGTGCTCGATCCAAATGGTGATCCTGTTGTGAGTGCTACGGTCAGAGAGATTGGTACATCTAATGGTGTTATTACCGATTTTGAAGGACGATTTATTCTTACTGTTAAGCAAGGTGCCAAGCTGCAGGTTTCATCCATTGGCTATACCAGTAAAGTAGTAAATGCGAAGGGACAGCTGACAATAACCCTTGAAGACGATGCAGCTCAATTGGGTGAGGTTGTTGCTATTGGTTATGGTAAGGCAAAGAAAGGTGACCTTAGTGCAGCTGTGGCTTCAGTTGCTGATGTAGATAAATTGCAGAAACGTCCAGTAAGTAGTGTCAGTCAGATGTTGCAGGGACAGATTCCTGGTGTTTCTGTTGTTGCTAATGGTGGTCATCCAGGTTCAGAACCAACTATTACTATTCGTGGTATGGGTTCGCCAAACGGTGAATCTCCTCTTTATGTTGTTGATGGTGTGCCTGGTGCTCCTTTCAATATGAGTGATGTTACTAATATTACTGTTTTGAAAGATGCAGCATCTGCCGCCATATATGGTGCTTATGCTGGTTCTGCTGGTGTTATCCTTGTAACTACCAAGCAGGCTACAGCTTGTAAGCCTTCAATTGAATATAATGGTGTATTTGGTTTCTCTACATCACAGAATCTTCCACAGAGTCTTTCTTGGGAAGATGAGATGAGGGTGAGAAAATATAGCTATGAACAAGCTGGAAGTACATTACCTGATGGATGGAATGTGCTTAATTCTGATGCTACCTATGGCAAGACTAATACAGATTGGATAGATCAGATTTTCCGTACAGCTACTTTCAACCGTCATAATATTGCTGTTTCTGGTGGTACGGAAGAGTTTTCAAACCGTTTCTCTGTAGAAATTAATAATGCAGATGGTACTCTTGTTAATACCTATAACCGTCAGATTACAGCTCGTTTGAATTCTATGTGGAAGATAACTCCATGGCTTCGTATTCGTGAAGATTTGAGCTGGAAAGATAAGAAGGTGCGTGACGTCAATACTTCAAGTGCAGAGAGTGGTGTTATTCTTGCTGCCTTGATGATGCCTCGTAACACATTCCCTTATGAAGCAGATGGTTCATATATGGGTACTACACCAGCTTCGTATGCTGATTATGCCAATATTCACGGTGATGCTATAAACCCTATGCGTTTGTTGACAGCAGCATACGATAATAACCATGCTTCTACACTCACTTCTACAACCTTCCTTGATATTATTCAGCCTATACGTGGATTAAATTTCACAAGTCGTTTTACATATAAACAGACAAATTATCTTCAGAGATATTGGAGTCCCAAGCGTACGGAGGTAGGAAAGGTAAACCTTACCAACTCTCTTAGTTATGCAAGCTATCGCGAGCCACAATGGGATTGGGAAAATACCATAACCTATGATCGTGTGTTTGGTAAACATACAATGGGACTTATGGCTTCTACAACATCAAGCGAGTATAGCTATCGTTATTTTGATGCAACAAAACGTGGCTTTGATGATGAAACAGATGCTATGATGTATTTTGCTAATGGTTCTCAGGTACTTGAACCTACAGACGCTTATTATAACGACCGTAATGTAGCTTTTGTTGGTCGTGCTGCTTATAGCTTTGCTGATCGTTACTTTGTTACAGCTTCTATGCGTCGTGATTATGCAAGTCGTTTGCCAAAGGGAAAGAAGTATGGCGATTTCCCATCAGTAACAGCTGCATGGAAAATCACTTCTGAGCCATGGTTCAAGAAGAACAAGACCATTAATATGATCAAGCTTCGTGCAAGTTGGGGTAAGATAGGTAACTTAGGCTCTATCGGCTATGGTTATGGTTCTGCTACTTTGTCAACAAGATATCCTAATAATCATAGTGATGTTGGCTCACAGATTGGTATTAACAACGATATTCTTGCTGGTGTTTACATGGCTGATGGTTTTAATGGTAATCTTACTTGGGAAACCTCAGAGCAGCTTGATTTTGGTATTGATGCTTTGTTGTTTAATAATCGTCTGAATCTTACTTTTGATTACTTTAACAAGGTAACAAAGGATCTTATCAAAACACAGGATGTTAACTGGCCAACTACTATGGGACTTTATGCGCCATTAGTAAACGAAGGTCAGGTGAGCAACCGTGGTGTCGAAGTGTCTGCTATGTGGCGTGATAAAATAGGCAAGAATGTGACCTACTATGTAGGCGCAAATCTTGCTACTCTTCGTAACCGTCTCACAGATACTGGTTCTGCTAATCCTGATGGAACAAAACCTGTTTGGACATACTCTAACTCTTATAGATATAAGGATCTTACTCCTTATCGTAGTGCAGAAGGTCAGCCTCTTTATTCATACTATCTCATTCGTACAGATGGTGTGTTCCAGACAGATGCAGAGGCAGAAGCTTATGTTGCCAAGAACGGCAAGCGCATTCTGCCAAATGCAAAGGCTGGCGATCTGAAGTTTGTTGATCTTAATGGCGATGGTGTTATTGGCGAGGGCGACTATGAGTTCCGTGGTAATGCTATGCCTAAGATTACTTACGCTTTCAGCGCAGGTTTCACTTATAAGAAATTTACCTTTGACATGATGCTTCAGGGCTCTTATGGCGCAAAGATATTCAACGCATATAAATATACAACCCTTAATGAATCTATGAGCAACTTTAACCGCTCAAGCGAGATACTTAAGGCTCTTGATGGACCTTCTTATGATGTTCCACGTATTTCTCAGACAGATGATAATAATAATTTCGGTACTATTTCTGACTGGTATCTCGAGAGTGGCAGTTATCTTCGTATGAAGAATATCTCTGTGGGCTATTCATTTACTGATTTGTTGCGTAAGCTGAGCTATTTCAACGATCGCAAGAGTTCTCTTGATGTAACATTAAGCTGCGATAACCTCTTCACAATTACCAAGTATAGTGGTATCGACCCAGAGGTAGGTGGAGTTGGCTTTGATTGCGGTCAGTATCCTATATCAAGAACAGTTTCTTTGGCTGTAAAACTTAAGTTCTAACCATAAACACTATTAATTATGAAGTTCAATAAATCATTTATCATATTATTGATGGCTGCAGGTTGTCTGTCGTCATGTACAGGCGAATGGCTTGATACAGTCAAGGAGGGTGTTCCTGCTGAAGGAACATTCTGGAAGAATGATGCTGATTATACTAAAGCTGTTAATACCCTTTATGATTGTTTCTCTTATGAAGAGACATGGGGACGAAACCTGTTTTATGAGCAAGGTGCCTGTGATGATATTGTCTTCGGACGCTCCCGTGGTGCAAGCCAGATGAATCTTGCCAAACTTTGTATGGATGGTTCTACTGAAGGCTCGCTCAAGGATTTCTATAATCAGATGTACACTACTATGGCTATGGCTAACAATGTTATTTACCATGCACTTCAGATTCCTGAGGCAAATCGTACAGCTATTCAGAAACGTAGTCTTGGCGAGGCTTATTTTATGCGTGGATTCACTCATTATATGATAGCTTATCGCTATGGTCGTATAGATAATGGTGTGCCTTTCGTTAGGTATGAAGATTTTACCGACTATGCTACTCAAGTTAATGAGATTCCTACTCAGCAAGCTTCTGTTATAGACAATTATAGAATGATTATAGAGGATTTCCAGAATGCAGCGGATAATCTTGAATGGTTTAAGACTTACTCTACTGACAATTATGGACGTGCCACAAAGGATGCAGCTTTGGGATATATGGTTAAAACCTATGCTTTTTGGGCTCAGCACGACAAGAGTCAATGGGAAAAAATTCCAGCTTTAGTTGACAAGATTGAAACAGAAGGCGGACGTGGTTTGCTTGATAACTATGCAGATGTGTTCAAGATTGAAAATAACTGGAGTAAGGAATATATCTGGAGTGTCAACTCTCGTGGTGAAAACTATGCCGGAAGTATTTTCCCTGGTATTGTTCTTGAAAACAAAGGTTGGGGTGTATATAATGGTTGGGGATATATGAAACCAACTCTTGAACTTTGGGCTGAGTATAATGATGTTGACGATCGTCGTGGTGCAACTATGTTGAGCTATGGTGACGAATTCACCTATTTTGGCGAGACTCGCAAGTTCTATTCTACTTCCGATCTTGAAAATGGTTTTGCTTTCTGCAAATATATGGATCCTTTTTCTCGTGGAAAGATTAATTATAAGGTTGACGATAATGGTAAAACCGTTGTTGATGGATATTCGAATAGCTATATCTCGTCTAATGGCGACCGTCCTACTACCGACTTGAATGTTCCTTTGATGCGTTTTGCCGAATTGCTTCTCTTCAAGGCAGAGGCTCTTATTATGCAGAACAAGAATGCCGAGGCAGCAGCTCCTCTTAATCGTATAGCAAATCGTGCTCACGAGGGTGTAAGCTACACAGCTCCTACTATGATGGATCTTATGCATGAGCGTCGCTGCGAGCTTGCTTGCGAATGGACCGACCGTCTCTTTGATTTGAAACGTTGGTCAGCAGGAGGAAATGCTGATTGGAATCTCGATGCCTTAAATAAGATTAAGGGCGCAAAGCATGGTATCAAGCATACTGATCGCTCTAATCCTAATTCGCCTGTAGATACTACAGATGACCTTGATATAACTATCAACGGCAAGCATTATCAAGGCATATTCGTTCTTGGTGGTGGTCAGGGCGATGCTAAGGAATATGAGCCAGGTGGCACATATAGCGTAATGCCTTATGATATTAATCAGGTTATACGCTCTAACGGAAAGTTAAAGCAGAATCCTGGTTATGCTTCTAAATTCTAACATGTTTTTCCCATGGTGTTTTGACGGCACCATGGGAAATAATAAAATATTAAGGAAATGAACATAAAGAAAGTAATTTTTTCAGTATCTCTTGTTTTTGCAACTACTGCGGCTTTTGCTCAGTCTGTTAAACAGTCTTATACATTCGACAAACCTTATGAGGTTGAGAAAGTAAAGGCTCCAAGGGGAAAGAAAGTAAAGAACGTAATCCTGATGGTTGGAGATGGTATGAGTCTGATGCACATCCAGGCGGCTTGGACATGCAACAGAGGTCATCTGTGGCTGGAGAATGCCCAGTACACAGGTCTTTCCAAGACACCTGCTACCAATCGACTCATTACCGATTCTGGCTCTGGTGGAACTTCCTTGGCAACGGGCTACAAAACATGTTATCATGCTGTTGGAGTTGATGAGGATGGAAATAAATTGAAATCGCTTGTTGATTATGCCAAAGAGGCTGGAAAAGCAGCAGGAGTGGCTGTAACATGTCGCTTATGGGATGCCACACCTTGCGATTTTCTATCTCATAATATCGATCGCGACAAAGAGCAGGAACTTATAGCCGAAATGACTAACAGCCCTGTTGACTATGTTTTTGGTGGAGGCGCAAAATTTTTCACAAACCGTAAGGATGGTAGGAACATCTTTAAGGAACTTGAAAAGAAGGGATATAAGGTAATAACATCCAAAGCGGATCTTAAGACCATCCTAAAGGATAACGAAAGTTATAAAAAATGTGTATCGTCAACGGCAGACAATTCAAATTGTAAAGTTTATTGTGTGCCTTTTGAAGTCGATACTCCGTTGCCTGATGAGCGTGGAGATTTGTTGGCTCGTGCTTCTATTGCAGGTATGAACCTGCTCAATCAAAACAAGAATGGTTTCTTTATGATGATAGAGGGCTCTCAACTCGATGATTATGGACATTTTAATCAACTTGACATGTTGATGAAGGAAACTCTTGATTTCGATCAGACCTTTGGTAGGGTAATCAAATGGGCTGCTCAGGATGGTGAAACTCTTGTTGTTGTTACTGCCGATCACGAAACAGGTGGAATGACTGTTCTTGATGGCGATTACAAGGAGGGTAGAGTAGAGGTTAATTTCTCAACCAAAAACCATTCAGGTACAATGGTTCCTGTATATGCCTTCGGGCCTGGTTCTGAGAATTTTAGCGGATTTATGGATAATACAGATATCTGCTGGAAGATAAAAGCTCTGATGAATATGTAATTTGTATATAATATTGTAAATTATTGATAATGACTAAGTTATCGAAATATATACTGGCTCCGGTTTCTGGTGTTCTGTTAAGTTTACCATTTTCTGCTAAGGCACAGAATCTAATGCCATCAGGTTCGCCGCTTTACAAACTTCCATATAAAAATACATATGTGATGCAGACTCTCGTTGCTGAGAATCAGTTTCGCACACAAAAGCCAGTGAAGACTATTCCTGGTAGTTTTGAAAAGGCTCGCAAGGTTCTTCCTTCTCCTTATTGGGAGGGGCACAACGAGCAGATTGATATGTATTGGAAGGCATGGCAGATTGGTATAAAAAATATCTGTCAGCCTGTAGATGGTTCTGGTTTTGTGAGTTCGTATATTGCCCCAGCATATAATGGAAACATTTTTATGTGGGACGATAGTTTCATTACTATGTTCTGTCGTTACGGGCGTAGATTCTTTCCCTTTCAGAACACTCTTGATAATTTCTATGCCAAACAGCATCCCGATGGGTTTATCTGTCGTGAGATTCGTGCTGATGGAAGTGACTGCTTTGGAAGATACGACCCTACAAGTACAGGCCCCAACCTGCTTCCGTGGTCAGAATGGCTTTATTACACTTCAACAGGCGACGATAACCGTCTAAATAAAGTGTTCCCTGTTTTGGCTGCTTATTATAAGTGGCTGAAACTCAATCGCACATGGCGTAACGGTACTTACTGGAGTAGCGGTTGGGGTACAGGAATGGACAATATGCCTCGTGTGCCAGAAGGATACAATACCATTTATTCAAATGGTCACATGGTGTGGCTTGACGCATGCTTGCAACAGATACAAGTTGCCGAAATCCTGCTCAAAATGGGATTCTATCTTGAGCGTTGGCAGGAGATAGAGGAGTTTGAGGATGATATCAAGCTTCTGAAAAACTATATCAACAAAAATATGTGGAGCGAGAAAGACGGTTTTCTCTACGATCAGTTTGCTAATGACAGCCTATCTACCACTCAAGGCATTTATGCTTATTGGGCTTTGCATACAGATGTGTTGCCAAAGGAGCGCCTCGACCGATTAGTTGCTCATCTTAATGATACCACAAAGTTCAATCGCCCTCATCGTGTTCCTTCTTTGGCTTATTCCAATCCCAAATACAAGGCTAATGGTCGCTATTGGGTAGGAGGAGTGTGGCCAGGAACCAATTATATGGTTGTGTCTGGACTAATAAATAAAGGTTATCGACAGCTGGCTTCTGAAATAGCACGTAATCATTACGATAACGTGTTTAAGGTATTCAAGAAGACTGGCACGTTCTGGGAATACTATGCTCCTGAGAGTGCAGAGCCAGGATTTATGGCTCGTAAGGACTTTGTGGGTTGGACAGGATTGCCACCAATAGCTGGACTTATAGAATATATTTTCGGTATTCGTTCCGATTATGCAGAGAAAAAACTTACTATAGATGTGACTCTGCTTGATGGATATGGTATAGAACGTTATCCATGGGGAGAAGCCGAACAGCTTGATATCAAGGTGGCAAAGCGCAAGAATGTATCTGATAAGCCTCGTGTCACAATTAAGGCGTCTTCTGACGTTGAGGTAACTCTGCTCTGGGGTGATGGTGATAATCCTCAGAAAATTACAAAGAGAATAAAAACAGGAACTAATATAATCTAATTTGCTTATAATCAAACTATTAAGAGCTATGGCAAAAACTTCAATATCGGTTGATCTGGGAGGCACTCATGTAAGAGTAGCCCGCATATCTAATGGAATTATAGAGAAGTGCATCAAAGAAAAATGTAATTCTAATGGTGATGAAAATGATGTGCTTCAACAAATATGTAAACTAATAGATGAAGTTATAAATGATAATGTTGAACGTATAGGTATAGGTGTTCCCTCTGTTGTTGATCACGAAAAAGGAATAGTATATGATGTGCAAAATATTCCTTCATGGAAAGAAGTTCATCTAAAGTCTTTCCTTGAAAATATTTATCATCTTCCTGTCGTTGTGGATAATGATGTCAACTGTTTTGCATTGGGAGAAATAGTATATGGTGTAGGAAAGAATTATAAAAATGTTGTTGGCGTCACACTTGGAACGGGCGTTGGAGCTGGCATTATTTGTAATGGCAAAATATATCGTGGTACAAATACTGGAGCAGGCGAAATAGGATGTCTTCCTTATCTTGATTCCGACTATGAGCATTATTGTTCAGCACAATGGATGAAAAAACAAGGGGTTGAAGCCGAGAATCTCTCTCTTCGCGCTTCACAAGGTGACGAAAAAGCCATTGCATTATGGCAAGAATTTGGTAAACATTTGGGAAAGCTCATGCAAGCCATATTGTTCACCTATGATCCTGATGCAATAATAATAGGTGGTGGAATAGCTGCAGGCTTTATATATTTTATGGAGTCAATGAAGAAATCTATGCACGAAGGCTTCCCATATCAGCATGAGGCTGATAATGTGCAGATATTTATTTCAGAATTGCCAAATTGTAACCTTCTTGGTGCATCCGAGATATAAGCATATTGTCTATGATTCGTTTGATTTGTATGACTGATTTCACGGAAAAATATGCCGTGAGTATTCTTAGGGGAATTTTGCGTTATTCTCAGGAAACAGAACCATGGGTTATATGCAAGATGCCTCCTGATTTTTGTAGAAAGCATGGAGTTGCTGGCGTAATAGATTGGGCAAAAGACTGGAAAGCAGATGCAATTATTGGACAGTTTGAACCTACTGACGACCTGTCTCTCTTTGGTGCAAATGGAATAGTTGCTATTGCGCAAGACTATAAGCAACGTTTTCAATGTATCCCCAACATCACCAGCGATTATCGTCTTGCAGGTCGTCAAGCCGCAGAATATTTTATTGGTAAAGGATTTTCTCATTTCGCATTCTATGGTTACGAAAATGTAGTATGGAGTGATGAACGATGGGAAGGCTTTAGCCAATACCTTAAGGAAATGGGAATGGGGGATGACGTGTCTGATTATCGTCATCAAAGTATCGACCAACTATGGTATTATGATGGAGAACCCCTTATAAAGTGGCTAAAGTCACTCACACATCCTGTTGCTCTTTTTGCTGCCGACGATAGTATGGCAAGCAAGATTGTAGAAGCTTGTAATACATGTGGACTTTGTATCCCCTCGGATGTTGCTGTCCTTGGTGTTGATAATGATGAAATTACATGTGGTTTAACTTATCCCGAGTTGTCAAGCATGAATATGAGTGTAGAGAAGGCTGGCTATGAAACAGCACAGCTTATTCATCGCCTTGTTATAAATCCGCATGCCTTGAAAGAAGATATTTATGTGCGTTCGCTTGGCGTTGTTGAACGTAGCTCTACCGATATTATTGCAGCCAACAATCCATATATTCAGCAGGCTTTGCAGTTTATTCATTCCAATCTTTCACGCCAGCTTTATGTGCGAGATATTATCAGTCGTCTGCCTATGTCACGTCGACTCTTCGAACAGCGTTTCTTTGAAGAAACGGGCACTTCTCCTCATAACTACATTACCAATCTTCGTATGAGTAGGCTGGCTCAATTACTTCTCACAAGTGATGAATCCATAGATGAACTCGCCATGAGTGTTGGTGTAGCAGATGGAAAGAACCTGTCACGACAGTTTAAGGCGCGTATGGGAATGAATCCAAAAGATTATAGAAAGAAATACAAAATTGTTAAAAGATGAAAAAGTTTTTTCTTATTATCACAACTATGCTCTGTATGGTAAATATGCAGGCACAGACCATTACTATGGCTTCCTATAACATCCGTTATAATAATCCTGATGATGCAGAAGAAGGAAATGCCTGGAAGCAACGTTGCCCACATATTTGTGAAATTATCAATTATGAAGAGCCGGTATTCTTAGGTGCTCAGGAAGTATTAGTAGACCAGCTTCGTGACATGCAGAAACTGCTTCCTGATTATAACTATCTCGGAGTTGGTCGCGACGATGGGAAAGAGTCGGGTGAATATGCTGCCATTTTTTATCGTAAAAACCGTCTTGAGGTTGAAGATAGTGGAAATTTCTGGTTAAGCGAAACTCCCGAAAAGCCTTCTAAAGGTTGGGATGCAGCATGTGTTCGCATCTGTACATGGGCTTTGTTTAAGGATAAAGTTACCAAGAAACATTTCTATGTTTTCAATCTTCATATGGATCATGTTGGTATTACCGCTCGTCGCGAGGCTGCCAAATTGGTCATTTCTCGCATGGAAAGCTGCAAAAAGGGTTATCCTATTGTGTTAACAGGCGACTTTAATGTTGATCAGAGAAGTGAGGTTTATAACGTGTTTGCTAACTCTGGAATTCTAAAGGACGCTTATGAATGTGCCGAAAAGCGTATGGCTAACACTGGCACTTGGAATGACTTTATGCAGGATCGACGTAATAATGAGCGTATAGATCATATCTTTGTATCACAAGATGTTTCTGTTTATCGTTATGCCATTCTTACAGAGAGCTATTGGCTTGGAAATACACGTAGAAATCCAAGCGACCATTACCCTGTTTTTGCCAAACTAAAATTCTAATTTAGCTGAGCCCACTTATTTGAGTGGGCTCAATAATTTATTTCAGCAGTAATCTCAAACAGTTAGTTCTCACTCTGCTTCGGAGAATCAACGGTTGTTATTCGGCAATAGGCGAAGTAAGACAATGGACGTGGTGTGATTATTTGCGGCAAAATAGTATAAAAACTTGGTGTTTTTGACAAAAAGAAAGATAATGGTGTAATTTCTTGGGTAATTTTGTTCGCCGTATTAGAAAAAAAACTATATTTGCATTGTGAAATTTGACATATTGTCATAACCTAAACTTATATATAAAACAATATTATGGAAGTAGAAAGAATTATGCAGCAACTGGAGCGCAAGCATCCAGGGGAATCAGAATTTTTACAAGCTGTTCGTGAAGTGCTCATTTCAGTAAAGGACGTCTATAATAAGCATCCAGAATTTGAGAAAGCAAAGATTATTGAGCGCATGGTAGAGCCGGAGCGTATCATTACGTTTCGCGTACCTTGGATAGATGATAAGGGCGAGGTTCAGGTGAATCTTGGTTATCGGGTGCAGTTTAATAGCGCTATTGGCCCATATAAGGGTGGTCTGCGTTTCCATGCATCTGTGAACCTTAGTATCTTGAAGTTCCTTGGTTTTGAGCAAACATTCAAGAATGCGCTCACCACACTTCCTATGGGTGGTGGCAAAGGTGGTTCCGATTTCTCTCCACGTGGCAAGAGTGATGCCGAGATTATGCGTTTCTGCCAGAGCTTCATGACAGAACTATATAAATATGTTGGTCCAGATGAGGATGTTCCTGCTGGCGATATTGGTGTAGGCGGCAGAGAGATTGGATATCTTTATGGTCAGTACAAGCGCATAACAAGCATGTTCAAAGGAGCTACGCTCACAGGAAAGGGTATGGAATATGGTGGTAGTATTCTCCGCCCAGAGGCAACGGGTTATGGTGCTCTCTATTTTGTTCATCACATGCTTAACACCCGTGGAATAGATCTTAAGGGAAAGACTGTCGTTGTCAGTGGTTTCGGTAATGTTGCATGGGGTGCAGTAAAGAAAGCAACTCAACTTGGTGCTAAGGTTATCACTATCAGCGGTCCTGATGGATATATATATGACCCAGAAGGTATTAGTGGCGAAAAGAATGAGTATATGCTTGAACTGCGTGCAAGCGGTAATGATGTGTGTGCTCCTTATGCTGAGGAATTCCCAGAGGCAACATTCTATCCAGGAAAGAAACCTTGGGAGCAGAAAGCTGATATTTATCTCACCTGTGCTACTCAGAATGAGCTTGATGGCGACGATGCTGATATGATTCTTGCACACCATCCTGATTGTGTTGCCGAAGTAAGCAATATGGGATGTACTGCAGAGGCTGTTGAGAAATTTGTTGCAGCTAAGCAACTATTTGCACCAGGTAAAGCTGTCAATGCTGGTGGTGTTGCAACCTCTGGTCTTGAAATGAGTCAGAATATCATGCGCTTGCATTGGAGTGCTGAGGAAGTTGACCAGAAACTCCATTTCATCATGCAGAGCATTCACGAACAATGTGTTCAGTATGGCAAGCAGCCTGATGGTTATATTGACTATGTCAAAGGTGCCAACATTGCAGGCTTCATGAAGGTTGCAAAGGCTATGTTACAGCAAGGAATAGTATAAAATCAGTAAAAATGTAACGTATTCGAAAGAAACTGAACCATATTGAGAAATTTAGCACGCCGAAAAGCTGTACCTTTGCACCCACAATCTTAAAAAAAAGAAAATAATGAAACTAAAATTTCTATTGTTGGGTGCTGCCTTCAGCTTTTCGGCTGCTTTGGCTCAGAACCCTTTTATTCAAACTCGTTACACAGCCGATCCGGCTCCTCTTGTTGTTGGTGATACTTTGTATCTGTATGCCGATGTTGATGAACCTGGTGCCGATTTCTTCTGGATGTACCAATGGCGTGTATATTCAACTACCGATATGGTAAACTGGCAGGATCATGGTCAGGCTATGGGTTTCGACACTTTTACGTGGGCAGACGATCGTGCGTGGGCAACTCAGGCTTGTCAGCGTAACGGAAAATACTATTGGTATGTATGTGCCCATAGTAAACTGTCTAATGGTATGGCCATCGGTGTTGCTGTTGCTGATTCACCTACGGGGCCTTTCCGTGATGCCTTGGGCAAACCTCTTTATGATGACGGGCAGTGGGACAACATCGACCCAACTGTTCTTATTGATGGTAAAAAAGCATACCTTTCTTGGGGAAACCCTCGCCTTCATGAGGCAGAACTTAATGACGACATGATTTCTTTCAAGGGCGATGTTAAGATTGGTAAGCCAGGTGAGGTTGAAGGCTACACCGAAGGTCCTTGGCTTTCAAAGCGTGGAAAGAACTACTATCTGCTTTATGCAGCAGGTGGTGTGCCAGAGCACATTGGCTATTCTATGAGCAAGAAGCCTCAGGGACCATGGAAGCAGATGGGCACTATCATGCCACAACTAAATTCAACTAACTCTTTCACAAACCATTGTGGTGTTGTTGATTACAAGGGACATAGCTATTTCTTCTATCACACAGGAAACCTTCCTGGTGGCGGTGGATTCGACCGTAGCTGTGCTGTTGAGGAGTTTAAATATAATAAGGACGGTAGCTTCCCAACAATCATGCCTACACGCGAAGGTGTCAAGGCACTTAACTCTTTCAATCCTTTCCGTGTTGTAGAGGCAGAGATAATGGCAGATAGCAAGGGTATTTCTACCGACCAGAATAGTCGTTGCATCTATGTTAGCAACATTAATAATGGCGATTGGATGAAACTTGCCAATGTTGACTTCTCTCAGCAGCAGGCTAAAGTTGTTGAAATGCAGCTTGCCAGCAGTACTCATGGTGGTAACGTTGAACTTCGTCTTGATAGCATCGCTGGTGAAAAGATTGCCGAAGTTGCTATTGGCAACACAGGTGGTCGTGAGAACTTCCAAAAGGCAACATCTGCCATCACTAAAACAGTAAATGGTGTTCACGATTTGTTCTTCGTTTTCCGTGGACAGAAAGGTCGCGAACTATTCACTATCGACAAATGGGAAATAAAATAATCCCACTTTATCTAAATCTATCTCTATCTGAAGAGCGAGCCTTAATGGTTCGCTCTTTTTTCTTCAAGTTTTGTATTATTGCGCTTAAACTCGTGGAACGATGTTTTCTTTTTGTAGTTTTTCAAATTGTCTTTTAGCGCTTTGCGTAAACCGTTAATATCGTCAATAAGCCACTTTCCACGCTCGTAAACAAGGGCTATGTTGACATTGGTGTCACTTCCACAATTGTGAATACATATTGTGGCTGTTGCACTTGGGTTTTCACATCTTTGTTCTGTGCATTAACAGTCTGTAATGCCCAAAACAGGGTTAATAAAAATAAAGTTAGCTTTTTCATAAGTTTATTCTTTCGTCTTTTTCTTTCGAGATGGTTTCGAGATTCGTTCGAGAT
>DGRY01000120.1 GCA_002391185.1 Prevotella sp. UBA4376 | reverse complement strand
GCTTGTAAGCAAGCTTTCAGACAGCCTTATCACTAATGGCGTATCCTTATCAGGATTACGGCTTATCAAGGAAAAAACATCAAAAAGTTTACGGTTTACTGTTTACCGTTTACGGTTCTTCCTTCGACCATCGTAAAGATTGTTTTCAATGTTTTTCCTCGGATGATGTCTGTAGTTGCATAGCAACGGCTTATGATGTCAGGGGTTTGTGCAAGAGCTTGTTCTTAGGTACAAAGCAATGACAGCAGAACGTGAGTTCGTAGAACCAAGACATCAGCAGAGGAGGTTTTTAGGTTTTTGGTTAAAAAGATTCGTGTTTATTCGGACGATTCGTGGTCGTTTTGTTGCGGAATACCGTTAAACTTTGTTAATAGCATACAGATATTTACACGAATTTACATCAATTCCTTAACTTTGCAAAGCAAAAAGGTGTAAGACCGAGTTCTTACAGATAAAAATGGTGCTAAAACGGATTTCTGAGGCGATCCAGCATAATTGCATGACACAATTATCCTTCTCTGGAATTTTAGGACCGTTATTTACCCCCCTCAACTCGATTTAATAATCTAAATACCAAAACTTTACGAAACCTATATCAGGGACAGTGAACACTGCCCCTTCTGTCGTTGTATATTATCCAAAGCAAACCAAAAAATCTAACTATATGAACTATATGAAAAAACTATTTACTCTTCTTACGATGCTCTTACTGGGCATTGTGAGTTCGTGGGCAACGACGCCTGTAACAGGTGCCTATCCAGTTGCGGGAAAGACGTACTACTTATTTGCAAACAAATATAATAGTACCGATCGTTACCATCTTTATTGGGATAACACAAATTCTGAACTGAAACGCGCTGATGCTAATTCAAAGGATAGTAATAGTGATTATTATAAGTGGACGGTCACCGTTAGCGATGGGAAATATTATATAAACAATGTTGGTACAGGCAAAAAACTAGCTTGGGACGACACCAAAGGTTTAACGCTCACGTCTTCTGGAACGTTGTTCGATCTCTCCAAGGACGTCCATTATTCGGCTTGTGTTTCGCTTCATAATGGCAATGCTTGGTGCTGTGTTAATAATTCTTCAGCAACTTTCACCTCCGGAACGAAATTTAGTTCTTTCCCCAACACTTCCTATAGTGCTAGTTATTCTGTTGATTTTGTTTTTGAAGAAATTCTTTCTGCACACTCGCTGGAAAATGGCAAATTTTATACCATCTATTGCGACAATGACAATAAGCAGTATCTTTATGACAATGCGGGAACATTAGCGCAGACAAGTAGCGCTCCGGATGCGGACTATAAATATATTTGGGAATGTATTGTTAGTGGTGATTATTACAATTTCCGCAACTTGCAAACAGGGAAATATTTATCACATAAGGCAATTTCTTCAACAGCAAACAACTTTAACATCGAAACAACGGACGTGTATCATGATGGATGTGTCAAGTTGAAGACAGGTACGAATTATATGGGTTTTACAAAAGATGGGGGTACGGACCAAGCCTCTCATGCTCGATTCCCTAAGATTACCACAGACTATTCTTTTGACTTCCGCTTCGATGAGGTAGACCTCAGCAGTTGGATTACAGGTGATTTGTTAGGTGGTTCTATGTCAGGTACTAATAACTGGACGAACACTTGGACTTCAGGTACCAATCCCCAATTTACTTTGACTTCAGTTAATAACGACATCAATCATAAAGATGATAGGACACAAGGCGGCTTAGATATCCGAAGTGGCAACACCACGGAAGGATATGACACTTACACTATTACACCTCCTAACGGTTATATGGTAACGGGCTACAAAATCGTAGGCTATGCTCTCTATGGTGATCAGACCGTAACTCCTTCTAAAGGTGGCAATTCCACTGTTTTCACAACAGCAGGCAATAGCATATCTGTTTCAGGTTTGCATCAAAGAACGGCAACTTTCAAACTCTCAGGTGCTAATCAAGGTTTGTTCATACGCGCGTTGCAGGTGTCTTTAGCACCAATAGCAAGTATCACATCTCTACCAACAACTAATGACAAGGCATACGTGATTACCAATGCACGTCGCACATGGAACTTTGTCGATGATGCTACAAGCTTGACTACTGTTACATTGCCAAATACTGATTTGGACAACACACAACAACAAATCGCATTAATCTATTACAAAGGAAATTATTACCTCTATAGCGTCAACGCAAAGAAATATTTGACTGCAAGTAACACATTGACGGACACTCCAACGGATAATGGGCAAATTAACATCACAACAACAGGCGATGCCACTTATCCATGGTTCTTCAGCTTTAAAAATGTTACAGATAAAAATATTAATGTGGATGGAAGAGGAAATGTAATTATTAATAATTATTCTACTCTAGATGATGGAAACAAAAACGCTATCATCGAAGCAGGTGATTTTGATCCAAGTGAGGTTGGTCTTGTCAGCATCACATATACAGTCACTGACAAAAATGGAGCATCATATAGTGGCACATATTGTGAAGAATGGAACGGTGACGATACAGCATTTCCATACATACCTGGTGCATATGGCGCAACTTTCTCAAATAAGGTGTTCTCGGACGAGGGAGGATATTCTTTAACTGCAGACATTGATTTTGGCTTCCCTGTTTCAAGCAATAGTGTTGTTAATCCTACAGCAATACAGAGTGCACTTGGGGAATCTCTGTGGTATGCGAAAGACGACAAGGTTATTGCAGATAACAAAACAAATACAACTGTTTACGACGTGAAGGCCGATTATTATCGCTGGTATATTTATCCAATATTTAACGAAGGAGAATTTTATTTTGCTCTCTACAACGTAGGTGCTCGTAAATATATCTCCAACAATCCATCTACAAATGCCAACACTGCCACAACTCTTACTGATGCGCCAGCAAATGTAGGCGGTTTTCAATTCGCTCACTATAACCAGGGTAATGGATTCTATGATAAAAATTCTTCCAAGTTCCTTACCATCAACGACAGCGGTACTGCACAGAATATATGGCTGTGGTCAGCATCTTCAAGCACTGGTCACAGGGGTTCTGTCATGAGCTTCCCTGAGTTGACTCCAATTGATGTTAATACAACATTTACAACTCTCAAGAACGCCACGAAGTTTGATATTCTCGAAGGTTCTACCGTAATGGGCCCCAGTGAGTTCGCTGCTCCTGCGAGCATCAATGCAGCCATTGATGAAGCGCAGGAAGTAGCAGACAATGCCGAAGACAAGATAGCATTTATCGAAAGTGAAAATGGTACGATGATTCAAAACTATCTTGATAAAGTGGCTACACATGGTGCTCTTGCAAACATTCAGTTTACAATGAGCAAGGAGTATGGAACCTTGATTCTGCCTTGTCCTTGCACACGCATAGAAGGTTTGGATATCTACTCATGTAACGCGCAAGAAAATAACACGTTGACACTTACTCCTGTAGCCGGAAACTATGATGAGGAGGTTCCATACATCATTCATGCTACAGAAGGCAGCAAGTACACAATTATCGGATGGGATAAGGGTAGTACCGCAACTCACACCGTTGGTTGGCTGACAGGTGTGTTGAACTCTGAAACATATATTCCCAGTGGTTCCTATATGCTTGCAACCAATAGGACGACTGGCGTGCAGGCATTCTATAAAGTTTCGGGATCTGGAGTTACATGTGCCAAGAACAAGTGTTATCTGACAGTTCCAAGTAACAATGCCAGAACTCTATACCTGGACATCGACGGCGAAATAACAGCAATCGAGGAAGTATTTGGTGACGAGACTGAACGGGGTGCAATATACAACCTTGCCGGTCAGCGCCTTACTAAGGCTCAGAAGGGTATCAATATTATTAACGGAAAAAAGGTTATTAAATAAGTATGAAAAAGATATATAAAGCACCATCAACATTCAGTATGGATTTGCATGTAACAAAAATGATGATGTTGAATCTTTCGGATCAAACAATAGACTCCGAGAACATGGATGACTTTGAACAGAATGCCCGCGAGGAGAATACGGACAACGACGTAAATAACCGTAACTCCGTTTGGGATAATATCTGGTAAGGAAAAAGCTCTCCACAGTTCATGTGTGGTTGAGTATTTTTGTTCGTTTCAAGAGGGTTGGCATTACGTCCGGCCCTCTTGTTTATTCCCACCAGGAGTCTACACGTGCAGCCTCCCGAGGTAACACGTGCAACCCCGAGGGTATGAAAAACAGAGTTAGATATTGTGAAAAATAATTCGACTTTTTGCGAATTTATAATTAATTTACTATATTTGCAACCGAAATAGTATATGTAATGATAGTAACATTCGAAGAGCAGTATCTCGAAAACCTATATAAAAAGGGTGAAACAGGAATAAAGAAATTCAGGTTTCAGCCTCAAGTAGTACGAGGTTACCAAAAGGGAATAAAGGTACTGATACAGGCCCAACGGAAAGAACATCTGTTCCCATTTAAGTCACTACACTTCGAGGCGTTACGTGGAGACAAGGAGGGTAGGTTTTCTATCAGGGCCAACGACCAGTACAGAATCGAGTTCACGTTATCAGAGACAGAAGAGGAGCCGATTGTTACTATTTGCAATATTGTGGAATTGTCA
>DGRY01000141.1:3747-6913 GCA_002391185.1 Prevotella sp. UBA4376 | reverse complement strand
GTGTGTTATACACATAGTGTAAGGCTACGGTTATTTCGATTGCGCCAAGCGACGATGCAAAATGACCAGGGTTGACACTCACTTCATCAATGATGTCAGCTCTGAGTTCTTTGCACACTTCAGGAAGTTGTTCTTCCTTTAGTTTTCGCAGGTCGTCGGGATAGCGTATATTGCTTAATAATCCGAATTTATTCTTATCCATAATATTACAATAATGCAAAATTACAAAAAAGAATTCTAATACACAAATAAAAAGACCTCTCCCCCCGCCCTCCCTGCAGGAGAGGGCGGGGGGAGAGGTTTTTCAATGTCTTACTAATGTTATCTCATTTATCTCAGGCCATGCTCCTAATCGGAAAGGCATAGTACCACCTACACCAAGACTCACATGTAGTGTGCTACCATCTTCAACATATTTGCCACCCCATTCATGATACATCCATTTGGCAGGTGAAAAGTTGCCGAGCTTAAGTTGTGCGGCATGTGTGTGTCCACTTAATGTCAGCGCAATGTCGGTTTTTCCAAGCACCCCTCTACGCCAATGGCTTGGGTCATGGGTGAGGAGAATTTTGAAAGTACCAATCTTCATTCCTTCCATGGCTTTGTCCATGTTGCCATAGTCTTTGAAAGGTGGCTTTGAGATGTTTTCCACACCGATGATATGTATGCTTTCTTCTTTGCCGTGTTCGTTCTGACGAGTTATCTTCACGTTCTCATTCATGAGTAGCCGCCATCCCATTTGACGTTGCAAGAATTTCATTGCATGCTGGTTGCGAAGCGCCCAGCGTTGTCTTGTGAATTTATTGAAACTTTTGTCTGCAGGTATTCCATATTCGCAGTAGTCGTGGTTTCCCATTACACTGTATATGCCATCGGGAGCATTTAGTTTCTTTAGTATTTTTACAAAAGGTACAGCTTCGGTGGCTTTTATGTTTACAAGGTCACCAGTAAACACAATGACATCAGGGTGCAGAGAGTTTACTTTTTCAACAATCTTTCCCACAAAGTGTGGTGTTTCAAGGAAAGTGCCCACGTGAAGGTCACTTATCTGTAGTACTTTGTATCCTTCGAAACTTTTTGGCAGTAATAACGATTTGCAAGTGCATTTCTTTACTACTAAGTGTCTCCAGCCATAGAGCGTACCATATAGTTCTGCTGCTATTAACAACGTAGGGAATACGAAAGCCCATTTCCATCCCATGAATAGTGCACCAACTGCGTATATTAATCCTGGCATAACAACCAACATCATCAAAGCAGCACTGATTCTTATTTTCGTGTTATGTTTCATGTTGTGTTTTCTTTAGTCATTCTAGCATGAAAACATGCTGACATGCACATTAACAAATGCGAATATATAAATAAAGTGTGAAAGTGCAAGCGTTTGTGCGTGTTTTCTTACAAAGAATACATATAATTTTTTTACCTTTTTACTTTTTTACCATTTTACTTTTTCTACGCATTAAACTTTTTGCTAACTTTGCAGTCGAATTATTGAGAAAAAATAAAAACGTAAAGATATGAAGTTTACAAACATTTTAGCTGCAGCTGCAGTAGTCATCTTTATGGTAAGTGCAATGCCAGGTGACACGGTTATTAGTAAGGATAACGACACAATAATAGTGAATACCACTTCGCTGAGCAAAGGTGTGAGAGGTTTTAAGGGTGCTACTCCTGTGAAGATTTATATTAAAAAGAACAGAGTTGTTAAGATAGAAGCTCTCCGCAATCGTGAAACTCCTGCATACTTGAATAAGGCCAAGGCTCTGCTTGCAAAATATGAGGGTAAGACAGTAAAGAAAGCCTCAAGTATGGATGTTGATGGTGTTAGTGGTGCTACTTACACCAGCAAGGCTCTAAAGAAGAATGTTCAACTTGGACTTGAATATTATAAGAAGAACAAATAAAGTTCCCTCCAGAATGCGAAGAAAACTTCGTGTTCTGGAGATGGAAAGATGGAAATATTGAAAGATGGAAAATAAAATTTCAATATTTCTTTGATATGGACAGAAACAGCCTTAAAATCAATTTAACCTATAATTGCAATAACCATGAGATTGTTTTTCACTCCATTTATTCCTCTTACTATAGTTTTGATAGCAGGCATTATTCTTGGTGATGCATGTTGTAGATTTATGTCTGTATGGGGATGGCTTGTGCTTTTTGTTCTCTCATTGGGAGTATTTTTTGTTTGTCGCAATCTGTTGGTGAAAAGTGGTGTGTTGCTGTTGTGCTGTTGTCTTTTGGGGAGCTTGGTATATTCTGTTAACGAGCGGTGTTCAAGGGTTGCCTTACCGAAGGAGAAGGTGAAGTATGACGCTGTGGTTATGAGTAGGCCTGTTGACGGTGACAAGACTGTACATTTTGATGCTGTGATTACAGAGATTAATGGAAAACCGTTATCTCGTAATATTCATACCAAGGTAACGCTGCAAAAAGATGCCTATGACAAATTTGTGTTGAGGTTAGGTGATGGTTTTGAGGCTTATTCATTATTACAGTCTCCAAGAAACAGAAATAGCAATTTTGATAATGTTAGGTGGATGCGTGTTCATGGCTTTCATTCTACTACATTTATTGCTCACTCGGATATTAGAAGTAAATACGTAAGAGAAAAACTCTCTGTAGGTGAGAGTATAAGACTTAAAGCAATGAAAGTGCGCCAAGAGCTCCTTGATGGAATGAGCAGAGAAGTGACCGATTACAATAGTCTTTCTTTGCTTGCAGCTATGACGTTGGGTGATAAATCAATGCTTGACAGGCACACAAAGGAAGTTTTCTCTCAGTCGGGTGGTACGCACGTTTTGGCACTTTCAGGCTTGCATATGAGTATAATCTTTGCCTTGCTGCTATTGCTCTTTCGCGGTAGCTTGGTGGGAAAAGTGTTGAGCATTACTAGCCTTTGGTTATTTGTTATTTTGGTTGGTATGCCATCATCAGCAATAAGGGCTGCCACAATGCTTAGTATCTATGCTCTTGCAGATATTATTAATAAACATCGCACCGATAGTTTGCATACACTTACTTTGGCTGCTTTTGTTATATTGTTGGCAAGTCCTATGTCGTTATGGGATGTGGGATTTCAGATGTCGTTCATTGCAATAGTTTCAATCTTTGTATTTTTCAAACCACTATACAGAAAATTTAAGTTCCGTTTTATGCCTCT
>DGRY01000141.1:0-3609 GCA_002391185.1 Prevotella sp. UBA4376 | reverse complement strand
GGGCGTTTCTCTTGTTATTTTATTTTGACCAACATTTTTGTTGTTCCGTGCACCACGGCAATACTATATTTAATGCTGATGGCTTTTATGCTGTTGCCCATCAAGTCAGTTTCTGTATTCATGATACATGCAGCTGCTTTTGTGGCTATGCTGATGTATGAAGTGGTTAATTGGATAGCTCATCTTCCTGGAGCCTCTATTGAAGGTATTCATCTTAATACAGTTCAACTAGTGGCAATATATGTGATGATTGTAGCTATCTACCTCGTTAAACTGAACTTGATGCTTAATCCGAAATCCTGAGTTATTGTAGGATAACTGTTGCTTGCAAGCAATGGAGTGTTGCTCTGACGATCGTAGTAGAAACTCATTGTGAGCATCTTGCTCAATGTGTAGTCGGCAATGAAACTGTATTTTATAGCAGTGTTTCCACTACTTGCCATACTCTGTATCGTGGCAATGTCGCGGGTTATTGCTGCCTGTCGACGGTAGCTGATGTCAAGACGCATGTTGAGGGCATGGTTAACACCGTTCTTTTTGTTGTTTGAGGCAGCATAGCCGTTATCTTCATTGTTGCTCTTTCCTTTAGTTTTCACCTTGCGATGAGTGCCATAGCCAAAGAGGTTGAAGTTGTTGAGTTTGTAGGCAACTCCCACAACCCAGTCGCGACTCAAAGCCTCGTTTATTTGCACACTTGTCATACTTAGAATAGTAGAGCGTGTTGTGCGATATTCCACCTTAGCAGTGAGGTTGTTCTGAAAAGTCATGTCAACACCTAGTAATGGAGAGAAAGCTTCGTTGAGACTCACTGTTGACACATTATACATACTGCTTGGAGTAGGCATTCCTGAAACCGAATTGGTTATGAATCCTAAACCATTCATGAATTCCTGATAGGTGTTGTATGTGTTGTAGGCTCCTACGGCATAAATGCTCTTGTAAGCATGGTTTATGTTGAAACTTTTGAATACTTCTTCAAACCAAGGTAGTTTTCCAAGTCCGCTATAACGTATACTCCAGTTTGGTAGAATACGTGTGAGGGTAGGGAATATGTCGAGTGCGCCTCCGCTCATGTTAGTGTAGGCTTTAAGGAAAGCTGGCACCATCACATCGGCACTATACGGATCGACTCCTCCGTTGGCTGCATCAAATGTTTTTCCTGCAAGAGCTGTTCCTGCTGGGTATATGGCATTGGTGTATTGAGCTTCCACCTTCTGCTGATATTGTGGTAGTAATTGACAGAAGTTCTCAAAGATGCTGCTTTTGTATCCGTTGTTAGCATTGCCTATACCTTCGAAAGCACTCTTTAGTGAGATTGTAGTCATTGTGAAACTACCGCTCTCGGTAGTAGGATTGCCCACATACATATATTGCATGCTTCGTGCACGTGTTCTTGTTCTACTTGCGTTCAGGTCAATCTTCACGTCTTTCCATGGTTCAAGAGTCATACGAATTTGTAGATCTTCGGTGCTGTTTGTTGTTGCAGGAGTAGCAACAGAATCGTTGTTAAGCAGCCAACCATTGTTCTTGGCTTTGTCGATGTACGAATCGTCCACCAAAGCGAATGCGAAGTCGAGGCCAGGAGATAGAAGTCCTGCTTCTCGTTTCTGTCCAAAGGCATCACCAATAGTAGGCATGAATCCAGGTAGAGCCATAGAATACTGATTACGGTAGCTTATGCTCACATTGCGCACCATCATGGCAATACGTGCAGCCACCTGAGCAGTCTTATACCATTTTTGGTTGTCTAAAGGTTCCTTAGGCGTAACAGTAACCTTCAGTTTCATGGCAGAATCAACCTTGTTTTTTATGATAATGGTATTATCGTCTTTAGTGCTGTATTTCAGTTTAAAGAGTTTTCCTTCGGCTGTTCTTCCCGTAACCAGAAGTCGTTTGCTTTTTTTGCCATGGTTTACGGTTATAACAGTATCGGGCAAAAGTGTTATTTCTTTTTCAAAGCCTTTTTTATTCTTGGGAAGTTCCTTCTTTTTCTTTTCTTCTTGTTTCTGTTTTTTATTAGTGCTGTTCTTGCTAAGTGATGTGTTTTTGCGCACATTGCGCGCATTGCTTTTGTTGAACCTGTCGTTTGCTTTCTTTAGGAAAGGAATGTGATTGTATAGCTTTTCAAAATTTAATGTGCTTGAAATATTCAGATCACGATTGTTAGTGATGGTGTTTCCAAGTGAAGTACCATCATCAAGTTCTGTGCCACGTACCCAGTTGTAGGTGGCTGTGTAGTTGGCGTTTGCATTCACCCAGTCGAAAGCAGGAATAAGGTTTAGAGGAAGCTGATAGCTGAGTGTGAAGTTTTGCTGATAGTCGAGTGGAGTGCCCATGTGCTTGATGCTTGTCCACACCGAATCTTTCCAAGCCGAATAGCGGTCGGGGTACAAATCTTTGTTCACAGGTGTGTAAGGTTCTTCAATCTGAGCATTGGTAGCACTCTGGAAGTTCATGTGCAGATTCTTAGTGAGATCCCATCTAAGAGAGAACTGTCTGTTCCACAGAAACTGCTCTGAGAATGTGAGCGGAATACCAGTGTTCTCTAAACTTTCCATATCACGTTCCTGAAGTTCATAGTAGTTGCGTGTCATTTCAGAGTTGAATGCAACACTTTGTGGCAGCCAGTTCAGTCCAAACGTCTTGAATATGTCAAGCCATTTACTCTTGCTTTTTATTTTCTTAAAAGGTTCCCATGCTTTATATACAGGTGTCCAGTTGTAGTTCATTGAGCCACGCCAGTTGTCTTCGTTTTCATAAACCGTAGTTTCTCCCTGTGTGTGGTGGTGAGAATGACTATATGAGAATGAGAAGTTTGCTGGATCATAAGGCATAGGATGGCGTTTAGTTTGAATGCCCACACGTACATTTGATAAAGAGAAATTCTTGTCTATGGTCTGTGTTATGGCTATGCTCGAAATAGAGTCGCGTTCATGCTTGTTGGCTGCAGCATCCAAAGCATCTTTTAGTTCCATATCCGTGTCAAGAGGGTTGTAGCGAGGCTTTTTCTGCTCTTTTGTTACACTGTAATATAATGGTGCACTCACCTTTGCTTTTTCTGGGAAGAATTTACCCAGTTCCACACTTGCAGTGAAACTATAGTTGCTGTAGTCGTCTTTTGTTCGTTCAGCAACGCTACTCTCCAGTCCGCCAAAACCGTTTGACATGTATTTGCCTTGCGCATTTATTGTTCCAAGGTCGCTTAGTTGCATGTTAAGATTTCCTTGTGCAGCCCATCCACCTTTGTTGTTATAGTCTTTTAGTCGCAGTTCGTTAACCCACACTTCACCGCTCTTACTGTCGCCCGAGAGGTTGCGCACACCAATAATCATGGTTTTTATCTCGCCAAGAGTAGGATTTCCCATCACGGTAACCTTGTTGGCAGGGTGATTCTCATCGTAGTCAGAGAAAGCTCTTGAGAACGAAGCAATGCCTTGTGCTTTTGCCTGATTGCGTTTCTTTTTTATTTTAGTGAATATGTCGAGAGGAATATTTATCATGTTCTCTTCTGGCCACACAGCTTCACATCCTGCATGTGAATATCCATCGTAGTGTCCAGGAGGAGTAACCTTCAGCGGAATGAGATATTCATAGTAGTTGTTCTTGTAG